>NZ_MUFH01000119.1:0-14480 GCF_001996115.1 Salinivibrio sp. MA427 | reverse complement strand
TTGCTGGGCAAAGCGTTTGGCTGGTCGCTCTTTCTCGCCGGCAGTGCCGTGCTGCTCTCTTTTTCACTGGGCTCGATTTTGGGCATTTTTGCCGCCTGGAAACGCGGCGGGAAATACGATGCCATGATCACCCCAGGCATGCTGATTATCCAAGCGGTACCGCAAGTGGTCATTGCAATGCTCGCGCTGTTTATTTTCGCGATTGGGTTGAAATGGTTTCCGACCGGATACGCCTACACGCCAGGCGTCACGCCCGACTGGACCAGTTGGACCTTTATTAAAGATGTGGCCTATCACGCCGTACTCCCGCTTTTTTGTGCTTCCATCATTCAAGTGGGCGGCTTTTTGGTCAACATGCGCAACAACATGATTAATCTGCTGGCGGAAGACTACATCACCATGGCGCGCGGCAAAGGGTTAAGCGAAAACCGCGTGGTCTTTAACTATGCGGCCCGTAACGCGCTCTTGCCCAGTGTCACTGCGCTGTCGATGTCGCTGGGTATCGCCATCGGTGGCCAGCTGATTGTGGAAATTATTTTTAACTATCCCGGTCTTGGCTCGGTGCTTTTGGATGCGATTAACGCGCGAGACTACCAAGTCCTGCAAGGCCAGCTGCTGATTATGACCTTATTTATGCTCTCGTTTAACTTAATTGCTGACATGCTGTACGTAGTGCTTGACCCACGCCTGCGAACCGGAGGAAAAGAATCATGAAAGATCTCCTCACGCTTATTGTGCGCAACAAAATCGCGCGCGCGGGCTCCATCATTGTCGGCTTATTTATCTTAATGGCGATATTCGCTCCACTGCTAAGCCAGCATGCACCGGATAAACGCACCGGTAACCCGCATGAATACCCAAGCTTTGTGGTTAAAGCCGCACAAGCCAACCCAGATGGCTGGGTCGCCACCCACTTAGCAGACCATCCTCGTACCTTGCTAATGTCAAAAGACGCGGAGCATGCCCTCGGCACCATACCGCCGGCTATTTAGGCGGTTGGGTTGACGATGTACTCACCGCCGCGATGAACATCATATTGGTGATCCCGCAATACCCACTCTTGTTCGTGCTCGCCGCGTTTATCGGCGAAGCCGGACCGCTGACGATCGCCATCATTATTGGCTGTACCTCCTGGGCGTGGGGAGCACGGGTGGTTCGCTCACAAACCCTTGCCCTGCGCGAAAAGAGTTCGTGAAAGCCGCTGAAGTGCTGGGCGAGTCGCGCTTTCGCATCACCTTTGTCGAGATCTTGCCTAACCTCGTGCCTATTGTCGGCGCCAGCTTTATTGGCTCAGTGATGTATGCCATTGCCATGGAGTCAATTATTTCCTTCTTAGGCCTTGGCGATCCCAACACCATCAGCTGGGGGATCATGCTCTACAACGTACAAACCTCTTCGTCCATGCTGATTGGCGCGTGGTGGGAGCTGCTCGCACCTTGTATTGCGCTGACCTTACTGGTGACGGGGCTTGCGTTGCTCAACTTCGCAGTGGATGAAATAGCCAACCCGCAATTACGTGCGCAAAAAGGAATGAAGCGCTGGAAAAAACTTAACCAACAAGAAAAGAAAGCCCGAGACGAGAATCCCGTTGCCGAACACATGCTGATCAGTGGAGATAAATCATGAGTCGCACCCCACTTATCTCAATCCGTGATCTGTGCGTGGACTACATTACCGATGCCGGTGATGTACGAGCCTGCGATCACGTCAGTTTTGACATTGCCCCCGGTGAAGTATTTGGCCTGGCTGGCGAATCGGGATGCGGTAAATCCACCGTTGCCTTTTCGCTGATGCGTCTGCATAAGCCACCCGCATTTATCACCGGCGGCGAAGTGCTATTTAACGGCGAGAATATCCTCAACTATAGCGATGCCCGCATGCGTGATTTTCGTTGGCGCGAGATGTCGATGGTGTTTCAAAGCGCCATGAATGCCCTCAATCCCGTGCTGACGCTTGAAGATCAATTTTGCGATGTATTAATGCGTCACACCAATATGACCCGTAAACAAGCGGTCAATCGAGCGCAAGGCTTGCTGGAAATTGTCGATATTCACCCCAGCCGCCTGACCGATTATCCGCACCAGTTTTCGGGCGGGATGCGTCAGCGCTTGGTAATTGCCATTGCGCTAGCCCTCAACCCGAAAATGATCATCATGGATGAGCCCACCACCGCATTAGATGTGGTGGTGCAGCGCGAGATCTTACAAAAAATCTACGCGTTAAAAGAAGAGTTTGGCTTTTCGATTCTGTTTATCACCCATGACTTATCGCTCATGGTCGAGTTTTCCGACCGGATAGGGATCATGTATTCCGGTGAGCTGATTGAAGTCGCGCCGTCCAAACAAGTACTTACCAATCCCTATCACCCCTACACCGAAGGGCTGGGCAGCTCATTCCCCTCACTCACCGGGCCCAAGCGCCAACTGGTGGGTATCCCAGGTAATCCGCTCAACTTACTCGAAATCCCGACCGGCTGCCGCTTTCAAGCACGTTGCGCGCAAGTGCATGAACAGTGTCGAACCACCCAAACCGTGCTGCGCCAAATCGAACCAGGCCGTTATTCCAACTGCCACCTATACGACGGCGAGCCGATCGCCCAACAAAAAGTCTAATATCGTGCCAATGTGAGGAAGTCAGTGATGAGTACAGGTCTTGGAGAACTGCTGGTTGAAGGTAAAAACGTGGTGAAAGATTTCCCTATTAACAGCCATGCCCTTAAACAACCCATGATGCGAGCGATCAATGATGTCTCGTTCAAAATGTACAAAGGCCGTGGGCTTGCCGTGGTGGGTGAATCAGGCTCGGGCAAATCAACCACCGCGAAAATGATCGCAAAAATGTACGCCCCGACCGACGGCTGCATTGAATACCGGGGACGCGATATCACCACCATTAAAAAACGTGATGAGCTGATGCGCTATCGCGAAGGCCTGCAAATGGTCTGGCAAGATCCCTTTGGCTCGCTCAACCCCACCCATAATGTGTTTCACCATATTGCGCGTCCGTTATTGATCCACAAAAAAGTCGCCAAGCGCGATAAAGCGCAGTTGAAAGAACGGGTGTTCGAGCTGCTAGAGCAAGTGGGCCTCACTCCAGCCAAAGAAACGGCGGAGAAATTTCCCCACCAGCTTTCTGGCGGCCAACGTCAGAGGATAAACCTAGCGCGTAACATCGCCGTGGGCGCGGAAGTGGTACTCGCCGACGAACCCACCTCGATGCTGGATGTGTCGATTCGTGCCGGCGTGCTTAACCTCATGGAAGAGATGAAAGTGGAGAAGCAAATGTCGCTGCTCTACATCACCCATGATATTGCCACCGCGCGTTACATTGCCGAAGACTTGGCAGTGATGTACGTCGGCCATATGGTCGAATGGGGCGACACCGAAGAAATTATTCATCGCCCTCAGCATCCTTACACCCAGCTGTTGGTCTCAGCGGTGCCCGATCCCAGCAAATCCATTCACGAGGAACTAAAGGGCAACAAGGGTGAGATCCCACTGTGGACACCAGATTCCGTCGGCTGCCCCTTTGCTGGCCGCTGCCCACATGCGACAGCGAAATGCACTGAGCAGTTACCCGGCGTGACCAAGCTCGCCGACAACCACTATGTGCGCTGCTATTTGTACGAGCAATAGCGACCAATAAGGATACCATCATGCAAGTGCTGACCAATCACATCGGCTACTCGTTACACGGTGACAAATACGCGGTGATCGTCAGTGACAGCGAATCCCTCACCGGCGCGCCCGTGGCACTGATTTCCCAGCCTCCTCTTAAGGGGACAGGCACATTTAGCACTGCCGATAAAGCTGCCTCCCCTTCCGGGGACAGGCACTTTTCTTCTGGGGACAGACACTTTAACGAGGCCGCAGAAAGTGCAAACAATTTTACCGGGACAGGCACTTTAAAATTTACGGGGACAGACACTTTTGTTCGTGGGACAGACACAGTATCACTCGATAAAGTGGTCGCGCAGTTTGAATTACAGCAAGGCACACAGTTAAACAACTGGCAGATAGGTACGGTTTATACCCTCGATTTTTCTGCCTTTGCGCATCGCGGACGCTATCAACTCGTGCTGTTAACAGACACACCGGTATATTCCCATCCGTTTGAGATCACGGATAATTGCCTGTTTCACAACACGTTTTCCGATCTGCTGCATTACTTTAAATCGCAGCGGTGTAGCGGTATCTATGAACACGCGGATCAGCGCGCCAAGGTATTTGGCTCTGATGAACGTGTGGATGTATCCGGCGGTTGGTACGATGCCTCTGGCGATGTGAGCAAATACCTGAGCCACCTTTCCTATGCCAATTACTTTAATCCGCAACAAATCCCGCTGTTGGCTTGGGGGCTGGCCGATCTTGCCAGCCAACTTAGCTCGGACACGCTGCCTGCGTTTATGCGTACACGCTTAGCTGATGAAGCGAAACACGGCGCCGATTTTCTTCTCCGTATGCAACACCCCAGTGGCTTTTTTTACATGACGGTGTTTGATCAATGGTCGAAAGACCCAGAGCGCCGCACCCTTTGCGCTTACGCGACGCAAGATGGAGTAATGAGTGAGGCTTACCAAGCCGGCTTTCGTCAAGGCGGCGGCATAGCGATTGCAGCCCTTGCCGCCGCAAGCAGAGTCTCACTTTGCTCAGAGCCTGACCAACAAGCACGCTATTTAGACGCTGCCATTCGTGGCTACTGGCATTTGGTTGAACATAACCATCACTACCTTGATGACGGTGAGCCCAACATTATTGACGAAACCTGCACCCTTCTCGCCGCATGCGAGTTGCATCACGCCACTCGGCAATCTACAGGGGACAGTCACGCTTATTTAACGGGACAGGCACCTTTAGGTTCTGGGGACAGACACATTAGTGCGAACGGTGACTGTCCCTTTTTGAGCGAGGCACGAGGTTGGATGCAAAAGCTGGTCGCACGGCAACGCAGTGATGAAACTTGCCAATATTATTGGTCGGCCAATGCCGATGGGAGCCGCCCGTTTTACCATGCCGCTGATGCAGGTCTGCCCGGGTTGGCGTTAGTTCGCTATCTCGATGTAGAAACCGAACCCAGTCACCAGGCTATCGCGCAAACAGCACTGGAACGCGCCTGCCAGTTTGAGCTGAGCCTAACACAAACCGCCGATAATCCATTCGCGTATCCGCGTCAGTACGTCAAACCCGTCGATGGCGTTAAACAGGTGCGTCACTTTATTCCTCACCACAATGAAACCGGCTATTGGTGGCAAGGCGAGAATGCACGCTTGGGGTCACTGGCGACCTTTGCGTGTCATGCCACGCGCCATATTCAAGACGATGCGCTAAATGCTGCTCTCCACACCTTTAGCCAACGGGCGCTTAATTGGATCCTCGGTTTAAATCCATTTGATATCTGTATGCTCGATGGGCATGGCCACAACAACCCAGATTACCTACCGCACTTGGGCTTTTTTAATGCCAAAGGGGGGATCTGCAATGGCATTACCGCAGGGATGGAGGATGAAACACAGATTGCATTCAACCCCGCGCCATATTGCGATGATATGGCGCAAAACTGGCGATGGAGCGAGCAGTGGTTGCCACATGCAAGCTGGTTTATGCTCGCCATCAGTGCGCAAACGCTGACTGGCAACGGCCACTCGAACAAGGAGAACACGTGATGACTTACCGCCTCGATCTTAGTGTGATCAACGAGTATCCCAATGACACTCCACCGCGCAGCCGAATGGGGTTAACCTTGCATAATCTCACCGACTGTCCCTTAAATCAGCTGTCTATTGCGGTACTGTTTGATCGCTTCAYCAACGCCAATACCCTGTCACAAGGCAGTATTGAGCAAATCGGTAGCTATTGCGTCATTACACCAGAGCATCAAACACTCGATGCCAATCAGAGCTTATACATCGAGTTTGATGCCCACACGCCRCCATTACGGTTCCTTTGTGCGGGCTTTAAAGATGCGCTGCTCTATGCCAATGGCGAGCAATATTCAGTGATGCTCACCCCCATTAACTTGGCGCATACTCACACCACACGCTCATCGATTCCAGATGTTCATCCCGCCGAGCACGCCATTATTCCGGTGCCCAAATCGGTGCGCCACCAGCCAGGATACTTTACGCTTTCACCCACGACACCGTTGATCGCTGTCGATCCACAGGCGCTTCCCGCCGCGCAGTGGCTAAGCAACGAATGGGTTCGCATGTACCCGCAAGCTGATATTGCACTCGACCCACGTCATCAAGATGCGGTCACTGGCGATCATGCCATTCTTTTACGGCCGCTACCCGACTCCGCACTTCGAGATATCGCACACCGTGATGAGGCCTATCAGCTCACCGTCACCGACCAAGGCGTGGTCATCCAAGCCTGTGCTGAGCGCGGATTTATTCACGGCTGCGCGTCGCTGTTGCAACTTTGCCAAGAGCAAGACACACAGCTGCGGATACCGGCAATAAAAATCAGCGATGCACCACGCTTTGCTTACCGAGGAATGATGCTCGATTGCGCGCGCCATTTTCATTCGGTGGACACGGTAAAGCGACTGATTAACCAGTTAGCCTATTTTAAGTTCAATACCTTTCACTGGCATTTAACCGACGATGAAGGCTGGCGACTGGAGATTAAAGCTCTGCCTGAATTGACGCGCTATGGGAGTCAACGCGGCCCCAATACCCGCCTTGCTCCGCAATTCAGTCATATTGCAAAACGTCACGAAGGCTATTATCGCCAAGAAGAAGTACGTGACGTGATTGAATACGCCGCAGCCCGTGGTATTACCGTCATTCCTGAAATTGATATTCCCGGCCACTGTCGCGCGGCAATCAAAGCGCTGCCTGATTGGCTACACGATGCCGACGACTGCTCGACTTACCGCAGCGTGCAGCACTACACCGATAACGTATTATCGCCAGCCCTCGATGGCACGTATCGATTTTTAGATACGGTATTAAATGAAGTCGCCGAGCTTTTCCCCGCCTCATGGGTCCATATTGGCGCCGATGAAGTCCCTGACGGGGTATGGACGGATAGCTCAATTTATCGGGACAGACGCATGAACGGAGAAACGACCGCTTCGCTACAGGGACAGATACTGACCTATGCTGAGCAAAAGCTTCGCGCCTTGGGCAAACGCATGGTTGGCTGGGAAGAAGTGCAGCACGGCGATAAAGTCAGCAAAAACACCGTGATCTATTCATGGCAAAGCGAAGACGCCGCATTGCATTGTGCGCAGCATGGGTTTGATGTGATTTTAACCCCGGGTCAAGCGACCTATCTCGATATGGTGCAAGATTATGCTGCCACCGAGCCCGGGCTCGACTGGGCGGGCGTCACACCATTAGAAAAAGCCTACCAATATGAGCCGTTAGCAAGCCTCGCCAGTGATGACCCAGCTCGTGAGNGCCCAGCCATTGTTGTCAGTCTGAGAGTGTTTTCGGCATGCTACGCCAAGAAATTAATACCCTACTCACCCCTATTCATGGTTTTCTGCACTGTCAAACCCCCGACAGTTGGATTGACGCGGCCATTCAGCCTGACAATCAATCGATTCTTTTGCGCGATCACGCAAACTGCGAATTAAAAGCCAGCCAAACCGCGATGTGGCTGATCCGTAAATATGCAGTCGACGCGGCGAGTGGCGAGCAACTGCTGGCATGGGCCAAACCCTATGAAGACTTTGTTTATCGCCGCATTCGCGATGGGATCTTCCACGCGCGCAAAAACGGCCTCAGCGCGCCTTTAACCCCTAAAGCCGGCTTTGCCCACGGCCAAGCCTTGATTGATAAAATGGTCCGGTTAATCAAAGAAGAGTTTCATCATTTTGAGCAAGTGATTGAAATCATGGACGCACGCGGTATTCCTTATCAACCGTTAGAAGCAGGTCGCTACGCCAAAGGATTAATGCGCGCGGCACGCACTCACGAGCCGGCAACCTTGGTCGATAAACTGATTATTGGCGCCTACATTGAAGCACGTTCCTGCGAGCGCTTNCGCAGAAACCATCGCCGGCGAAGACATTCGCGACCGTATCCAAACCATCGGCGAGCGCGAAGCAGAGTTGATCCAAGCGCCCGACAGCCAATTCCGCTTTCACAGCGGCGCCCCTGCCTAGCTTCTTCTTATAGGGACAGGCACTTTCTTCTTATGGGGACAGGCACTTTTAGTTTTCGCCGGATACAAACACCTCTTGGTGACTGTCCTGGTAGTTTGCGGTCCTAGTAGTTTGCGCCTGTCCCCGTTGTTTACTAATCGGGACAGACGCCTTTAGTAACTAACCAATCTCACAGTTACAGTATTTCTTGTACTGTCACGAAAAACCAGGCCAGAAAAGATGATGACTGTTCATTTATACAGTACCTTTTACATACACCCATCTACCAAAAGGGACTGACGATGACCAAAGCTCGCGCATCTTTAGTGAACCTATCAGCCACACCCTATTATCATTGCGTCTCACGCTGCGTGCGCCGCTCTTTCCTGTGTGGCTATGACGCTCAATCGCAAAAAAGCTATGAGCATCGTCGCGCATGGATAGAAACGCGTTTACTTACACTAGCCAAAGCTTTTTGCATCGATATCTGCGCTTACGCCATTATGAGCAATCATTATCACGTTGTCCTACATATCAATGCAAAAGCCGCCCAATCCCTGACAAATATCGACGTAATTGACCGCTGGCTAGCCTTTCACCAGGCTCCGGTACTCATCCAACGTTTTCGTCAGGGAGAATCTCTCTCCAAATCGGAGTACAAAGCGTGCTGTCGGATCATTGAGAGCTGGCGCGAGCGTTTGATGTCTGTCAGCTGGTTTATGAAGCTGCTTAATCAATATATTTCGACGCAAGCGAACCGAGAGGATCAATGTTCAGGGCATTTTTGGGAGGGACGCTTTAAAAGCCAAGCCTTATTAGATGAAAAAGCACTCGCTGCGGCGATGGCCTATGTGCGGCCTCCCCTACTCACACGACTGAATATGTCGAGTGAAACCTGGCTGACCACATGCGCTCATTTAGAGTGCGGAAATGTTGTAGGCTCACTGTCGAGTATCCAAGCCGTATTACCGACACTGGGCCTAAAACGCATGACAGGCGTCATGATCCCAAATCGTTGAGGCAAGCACTAAAACACGCATCAATGCGTAAAGGAATCGTCATACTAGCCCGAAGATCTACCCTACCCAATAAGCCAGCACCATTATAAACACGAACAAAATACCTACCGCTTTTAAGAGCGGCTTTAGCCCTTTGGACCCACCTTCTGGGGACTGATTACAACATCCCATATTACCTCCTCATCGTTATTTCCCCAGGATAAACCCTCCAGTTACAGGAAGGTAAAGGCATGTTCGGATTTTAAAGAGGTAATATTTCATTAGAAATTTTACTAGGACAGAGATTTTACTAGGACAGGCATCTTAACAACGGCTTGCTGGTTACTAGTGGTGACTGTCCCGGATAAAGCGGTCCCGGATAAAGCGGATAAAGCGAAAAGGGGATCTTGTTGGTGATCTTGTTGGGACAGGCACATTAGCAATGCTGATAATTGTCCCATATAGCACGCTAGATGGAACAATCGCAGACAAGACATAAAGTGTCAGACGTAATGCGTCTGTCCCAACAAAAGACAGCTAATCAAAAGCGCCTGTCCCACCAATGTTGTCCCGCCAATGTTTTCTAATACGCTGTACTCAGAAATCTGGACTCTGTACCCTAGTGGCTATAAACATCTATCAAGGACAACAACGATGTGGTATCTCATTTATTCGCAAGACGTCGAGAACAGCCTACCGCTACGCAAGCAAGCGCGTGACGCACACCTTGAACGCTTACACCAACTGGAAAAAGAAAACCGCTTGATGATTGCCGGGCCAAACCCTGCTGTTGATAGTGAGGAGCCAGGCGAAGCTGGGTTTACGGGCTCGACCGTTATTGCCTGGTTTGAGTCACTATCAGCCGCAAAGGCATGGGCCGACAAAGACCCTTATGTTGCCGCCGGCGTTTATGCTGAAGTGACCGTAAAACCGTTCAAAAAAGTGCTTCCGCAGGATCCAGCCTAATGCGATATGTAAAAATACTGATGATGGCCTGCCTGGGGCTAGTACTCAGTGCATGTAGCAGCCCCCAGCATGACCAAGCCGTAGAAGCCGCAATCCAACGTGCAGACATGATTGCACAGCTACTGCCGATGGATATTGAAGGCTACTCACTGGTTCGAGCACGTGCGCAAGATGCCATCATCGAGCTGACGCTTCTGGATAAGAATGCCAAAAAAGCACCAGGAGAGCTCTTTTCCGGTTTAAAACGTCGTTATTGCCAAGATAGCGACATACGCAGTATGTTAGACAGTGGTATCAGCTATACCATTTTGGTTCGCGATACCCGCGGCCGACAAATCCTCAATAACGCTATCAATGCACCCAGCTGTGCTAGCTAATTAAGCACCAAGGCTGCTCCCACTCTACCGGTAAGGCTGGCCACAACTCGCCTTGGCTCGGGGGCAGCACATAGCTGTAGTGCTTGGCTGGCTGATCATCGGCAAAACGACACGTAAATTGCAGCCCATAAGCGTGTAAGTAGCCACGATCGGCAGGCTCGCCGCCATAGTAATCATCACCGATAAGCGGTGAGCCAATACTTTTCATCGCCACGCGAATTTGATGGGTTTTACCCGTGTAAGGCCGACAGAGAAAAAATCGCCGCCCCTCACCGCCTGCAATAGAGATAAAACGCGTCCTCGCAGGGTTATCTTTGCTGGCAAGCAACTTCCAACTACCTCGCCGACTTTTACCCATATCGCCGACAATCAATCCCTGTTTCTTACGCGGCTTTTTCGCACTTAATGCCAAATAGAACTTTTCTATCTCGCGTGACGCGAACAATCCTGAGAGGACAGACGCCGCATGAGAAGAGGTTGCCAGCAGCAGCAAGCCCGACGTCATCTTATCTAAACGATGTACAAGGTAGACCTTCTCAACCCCAATATACGCCGCGACCGCAGGCAACAGTGCCGCTTCATCGGTCTCTTTTTGCACGCTAACGCCATGGTGCTTGTTGATCACCACAAAGTGTTGGTTTTGGTCGACAATTGAAAACATAACGAAGGGATTTACCGGTTGGCCATTGAGGACAGGCATCATAACGGCTTCCCCCTCAGCCCGCTAGAGCAATCATAAAAGTGCCTGTCCCGTTAGTTCCCGTTAGCTTAAAGTGTCTGTCCCCGATAGCCCTGGTAGCTAAAGTGCCTGTCCCTGGTAGCTGCAGTAGCTGCTGCTTAAAAGTGCCTGTCCCCGGTAGCTACCCGGTAGCTAAACCCGCTTCACGCTCTCGCGCACCACCAGCGTTGGCTCGAGCTGCACCGTTTGGCTTTCACTATTAGGGGCATCAAGTTTACTAAGAAGCGTTTCGACCGCTGCTTGACCGAGACGATATTTGGGCTGGTGAATGGTAGTCAGGGAGGGCGAGATAAATTTAGCCAAGTGAATATCATCATATCCAATAATAGAGAGATCATCGGGTACGCAAATCCCTAGCGCGTTAGCAGCATTGATCGCGCCCATCGCCATCATGTCATTGCCTGCAAAAATGGCGGTGGGTAAGGATCCACACTCAGCAATCGCCTGCAAACCTTGATAGCCGCCTTCACACTCAAAGTCCGCTTCCACCATCCAATGTGGATTTTCAGCAAGTCCAGCATCGCGCAGTGCATCTTTAAAGCCTTGAAAACGCATTTGCGCTTGATACCTAACAAGAGGCCCACTGATGCAGCCAATCTGGCGGTGACCACAATCAATCAAGTGCTGGGTCGCTAAATAGCCGCCTTGATAGGAATTGTCTTGGATTTTATCGCAGGCAAAATCAATCGGCCCCCAATCCATCACCACCACAGGAATATCCGGATAACGATCAAAGCCTTCAATCCGCTCCCCTTCCAAGGTGGAGCACATCAAAATCAAGCCATCGACCCGCTTTTGCAGCAGCGTATCAATCGAGGCACGCATGCGTTCAGCATCACCTTCCGTGTTGCACAGAATCAAACTGTAACCATTGTGGTAACAACTGCGCTCGACGCCTTTTACCACTTCACCAAAAAACGGGTTGGTAGAGGTTGTCACCAGCATGCCAAACGTTTTAGTACGATTGACTTTTAAACTGCGCGCCAATGCCGAGGGAGCATAGTAGTTGAGCTCTTTCGCAGCTTGGTTAACCTTCTCAGCAATCGTCTCACTGACATAGCGGGTGTTGTTAATCACATGACTGACCGTCGACGTCGACACGCCCGCCCGTTTGGCTATATCTTTCATAGTCGCCATTTATCGCGCTCCGCTGCCAAGGTTAAAATGAAGATTAGGCATCTTGATGGGCTAAAAACGCATCGACACCCGCGCGCGAGGGAATCGAAGTTTGTGCGCCACGCTGAGTGACGGATAAAGCGGCCGCGGCATGCGCAAACCGAATCGCCTGATCAAGTGTCTGTCCCTCTATCAATCCAGTGACGAGTGCGCCATTAAAGGTATCGCCAGCGGCGGTGGTATCCATAGCATTGACAACAAAACCCGGGATTAATCTCCCTTCTTTTTGCGCTTTGTCACTTAGCCACACGCCCTGTTTACCCATAGTGATCAGCACCGTCTCAATCCCTTTTTGGTGCAGCACATTTGATGCAGCTTGCGCACTCTCGGAATCTRTCACCGCAATGCCAGTCAGGCTTTGTGCTTCTGTTTCATTCGGCGTGATAATGTCGACCGCCGCCAAAAGCGCATCGCTCAAAGAAGCCGCAGGGGCCGGATTCAGCACCACTTGGGTATTTGACGCTTTGGCATGAAAAGCCGCTTTTTCAATCCCGCACATCGGCGTTTCTAACTGCATCAACAAGTAATCGGCTTGGGCTATCGTATCGAGATCGGCGGTAATGGCCTCCGCTGTCAGCGCCGCATTGGCCTCCGCCGATAACGCGATACTGTTCTCACCTTGATCAGTGACTTGAATCATCGCAATCCCGGTCGGCGCATTCGCCTGCACCTTCATCGCACTGACATCCATCCCCTCTTGCGCATAACACTGACGAATCTGCTGGCCAAAGGCATCGTCACCCACACTGGCAATAAAGGCAACATCCGCACCGCAACGCACCGCCGCCACCGCTTGATTTGCGCCTTTGCCACCCGCAATTACCGCATAATCTCGACCGTGTAATGTCTCTCCGGGACGCGGAAAACTGGAGACGCGTAAAACATGATCGGCATTAACACTGCCGAGCACAACTAATGGACTCATTACCCTTCCTTACCATTCAATCAATCGCGCACCGTCCAACACACTGGGCCAGACGGTGCTTATTATTGTATCTTCCCGTGCGACCCTTATTCAGCGATCGTTTCTTGACTGATCACTTTAAGGGGTACCGGAATATAGCTGTCGACTGACTCGCCTTTCAGCACTTTATCCGCCGTTTCAACACCGAGCTCACCAATCATACCCGGCTGCTGAGCGATAGTCGCTGCCAAGTGGCCACGTTCTACCGCGGCAATGCCATCTTTAGTGCCATCAAAGCCCACAATGGTGACATCTTTGCCTGATGCCTGCACCGCACGCAACGCGCCAAACGCCATTTCATCGTTTTGTGCAAACACCGCCTGCACCTCTGGATACGCAGCAAGCAAGTTCTCCATTACATTCAGACCTTTGGTGCGGTCAAAATCCGCTGGCTGACTGGCCAGTAACTCTACATCCGTACCTTCAATCGCATCCATGAAGCCTTCACCCCGCTCACGCGCTGCCGACGTACCGGCAATGCCCTCAAGCTGGATCACTTTGGCACGCTCACCGACTTTACCCATGATAAATTCCGCCGCCATTTTACTGCCTTGCGCGTTATCAGAGGCGATATGGCTCACCACCTCCCCACGGCTGGCGCCACGGTCTAGCGTAATCACCGGAATGTCAGCGCGATTAGCAATACGAATCGCATTCGAGACTGCATCCGAATCAGTGGGATTAATCAAGATGGCTTTCACACCACGAATGGTTAAATCCTCCACATTCGACAGCTCTTTACTGGCGTCGTTTTGCGAATCGAGCACCAATAACTCATAGCCAAGATCTTGCGCTTTTTGCTCCGCGCCTTCTTTCATGGTGACAAAAAATGGGTTGTTTAAGGTTGAGACCACGATCGCCATTCTATCTTCCGCCTGCGCACTGATGCTAAGCGTTGACGACAAAAGCGCGGTGGTAATCAAAGTAGTCAGTTTTTTCATGCGTTCAGTCCTTTTGTGTTTGTAGGGTATTGTTTTTGTTTAGTCATTAAAGAGAAATAAAAGTGCCTGTCCCGCTAACTTACTAAAGCTCCTAGTGCCTAGGACCTAGGCACTGCTTCCTGCTCTTCCCCGTACTCCGTAAGCGAAGCGCTCTGTATTCAGGATCCCGAATACAGATGACGGAATACAGAGTACAGAGTACAGAGAGAGCAAGAGCCCCAATGC
>NZ_MUFH01000118.1:0-7420 GCF_001996115.1 Salinivibrio sp. MA427 | reverse complement strand
CAAACAGCCATCAGATCGAGCATGTAAGGCAGTCGATTAGAAATGGCTTTCACCAACGCCCGTTTACGTAGGTTGAGATAGGCATCGGGGCCAATGATGATGATCACCAGCCACACTAAGCCACCAATCAAAAGCCAAGTATTCGGCCATTGTTGCAGTTGGCTCAATAAAAATATACCAACGCTACCCGCAAGCAATACCGCATACTTCATCGGCATAAATAACCGGCTCCAACGCTTATCGTAAATACCGGCCGCGAGAAATTTTTGTTCCACCTCATGGGTGTCATTAGACACCAGCTGGTTGATAAAGGCGCCAAACTTATCCCATAGTGGGGTTGTTGTTTGATCGGTTGAGTTCTCAATATTAAAGTCACGAAATTGGCGTTTTTTACGCGACTGTCGCAATGCACCAACAGCAAGCACGCAGCCGACAAGTAGCAGTATTAAAAAAATCCATTGATGCTGTGCCATCATGATTCCCTTTTATCAGCGCACACTTTTCATTAATCCCCAAACGATGGCGATCCCAATCGCTTCACTAATAAGGACATAATAAAGAATCACTTTGCCATCGGGGTCAAACATCACAAACTCAAAGTTTTCTGGGCTGAGATATTGCAAAACAAACAGGAAAAAAAACGGAATCGCCGCGACGATTTTCGCCGATGTGCGCGCCTCAGACGTTAACGCATATTTTTTCTTATCAATCGAGCGGGCATTAAACATCATCCGATTAAGCCGCATCATAATATCTTTGAGTTGGCCACCACGCTGCATATTGGCGCGCAGCGTGATCACAAAAAAGTAAAACGATGGGTAAGGATAACGGCGACAGGACTTTCGAAACACGTCGTCAGGAGACTCACCAAGTTGTAAACGTTTCCCCATAATGCGGAACTCACGACCAATGTCACCTTCGAGCGTATTACCGACATACAAAATAGCATGCATGATACTTTCACCGGCAGACACTGCACTGGTCATCATATTCAACGCATCCGGGAATGCTGTTTCAAACATTTTTTGTTCGCGGTTTTGAAGCCAACGGTAAAATATCAACATACCCGCAAGCACAAAAGGCGGCGTAACTATCCAGATGGGCTCCCGTAAAAACTGGTTGTTAAATTGAATCGATGCAAAACAAAGGCCCGCTAAAAGTGCGGCTAACTTAATATTTGGGCGCTCTCCCAGCTGTTTCTTAAAGTTGCTCCAGCGCAGTAGAATGTTTTCCCATACACTCCTATCGGCCAGGGAACGTAAATCAACCGCTTGCTGGTTTGCCATCACGGATTCAACGAACTCAGTTCGATTAAATTCTTCGAGATAATCATAGCGTTTGTGTTTTTTCAGCCAAGGAACAATCAATAACCCCAACCCAACCATCAGCATTACAAGGTAAATCACATGCCCTCCCCGGCTATGAATGCAGACGAAAGCTTTTCCTCAAGCCCAAAGAAACGTGCTTTTTCCATCAACACCGAACGTTGCATGAGTCCTGCCGTCATAAAGTTGCCACGCACTTTCCCTTCACCAGACTGCTGATAAACCGGTTGAAAGCGAAAAATCTCCTCCATAACCACATTTGCGCCCTCTAATCCAACCACTTCGGTAATACTCATCACTTTACGGCTACCATCATGCAACCGGCTGATTTGGATCACCAAATCGACAGCACTAACGATGGTGCGCCGAATCGCTTCTAGCGGGAGGTTACTGTTTGCCATCATCACCATCGATTCAACCCGAGCCAGTGCGTCGCGAGGTGTATTGGCGTGCAGCGTTGACATGGATCCGTCGTGACCGGTATTCATGGCCTGGAGCATCTCAAACGCTTCGGCCCCACGGCACTCACCCACAATGATCCGATCGGGACGCATCCGTAGCGAGTTAATCACTAAGTCGCGTTGATCGACTAAACCTGTATTTTCAATCCCTGCGGTCCGCGTTTCTAATCGCACCACGTGAGGTTGCTGCAACCGTAACTCCGCGGCGTCTTCGATGGTAATGACCCGCTCATTTTCACCAATAAACTGGGACAAGGCATTGAGCATGGTCGTTTTACCTGAGCCTGTTCCCCCGGATATTAAAATATTGAGCCGACAATGCGCGGCAATCATTAATAGTTGGGCCATTTCTGGGCTCATTGCCCCGAACTCACACAGCTTCTGTAGATCAATACTCTGTTTTTTAAATTTACGGATTGAAATCGCGGTGCCGTCAATGGATATCGGCGGAATAACAATATTAACGCGGCTACCATCTTCTAAGCGCGCATCACAAGTAGGAGACGATTCATCCACCCGACGACCAACCCGTGAAGCAATACGCTTGGCGATTTCACGCAACTGACTTTCATCAATAAAGGTCACCGGTGCGGGCTCAACTAAACCGTTACGCTCAATATAAACGGAATCAGGTCCGTTGATCATAATGTCGGTGATGGTTTCATCGTCCATTAAATTTTGCAGTGGCCCCAGACCAATCAGCTCGTCGGTTAAGTATTTAACGAACTCATTTTTTACCGTGCTACTTAATGGCCATTGCTCACGATTGATGAGTAGCTCAACCGCGCTCTGGAGTTGCTTTTCAAGATCTTCACGCGACACATCCGCAATCACATTCGGGTCTAAGGCATCAAAGACCTGCTTACGGATCTTTACATAGACTTCCTTGGTGCCTATCACTCAACGTGCCTCTTTTGACGCCACAAACCGGTGAAAAAATTGAACACTGAACGGCGCTCTGTTGACTCACCTATCACCAAGGAAGCCAATTTACGCGTCGGACCAGATGCCTTTATTTTAGCCTGCGCGACTCGGTTTCCCTCCAACACAAGCTCGCCAATTTTCCCCGAAAAGGGGATCACGACATCAAGTGGGCATTGAAGAAACTTCTCTATATCTGCCCCCGTCACGGTGGCAAACTTTTCCGGTATACAGTGGTTTAGTACCAGGATGAGGCGCGGCCGCGATGCTTCATCGACTTTGTCAATGGTCATTTTTAATCGTCCGGCATCACGTAATGCTGATACAGTTGGGCTAACCACCAAAATAATGCAGTCACTGTCTAACCAACGCGCTTGGTTACGATGCGTAAAGCCCGACGAACCCGAGACATCTTCAACAATGAAGTTGCATTCTGATGAGAGTATATCCGCGGCATTATTGTGGTAATCATTCAGTTCGTCGAAACTGTACTGTTTGGAGGTCAGTGATAGAACAGAGAGCATGTCACTGTGTTTGGTGAGTAAGCTTTGCGCTGCCGATAGATCAAGGCTTGAAGAAAACGCGCCTTTTTGCACCTCCCGCTTTTCAAACTTCTTTAGCCCTAACATAATATCTAGGTTGCCACTGGTGTAATTATGGTCAACCACAATGCATGATGCGCTTTTATCGGTGACCAATTGATGCGCTAACTCAGACGTGATCAATGTCGTGCCAACCCCTCCTTTAGCGCCAATCACCGATATTCTTTTCGCGCGACGGTTTTGGCCAGGTCCACGATTACGCTGACGGTTATCACTGACGCTACGGACAAAATCGATCAGCTCTTGTTTCGTAATTGGCCAAAATAAGTAATAAAATCCCATCTCTTTGAGATTACGAATCGTTGAGATCGCATCCTCACTGCCAATCACAATCACAGAGGCATGACTTGGCAATAAGTGGCTAATACGACGAGCATCCCCCGTCACATCCTGACTGCTATTCAACTCAACCAATACGATTTCAACACTCTGTTGACGAACGTGATCCGTGATCGCCATGTCTGAGTTTTTGCAGATCTCTGGCGTTGCGACGCCCTCAAAACGAAACGCTTCTTCCACCAAAGAACGACAGGGAGCGGTTTGATAGAATAATACCGACGTAATCTTCTCGCGTTCGTCTTGCTGAGATTGATTACTTTTTAATATATCAACGAGATCAAACATCAGTATTCGCCTTCTTCATGACTGAGGCCACGTTCAGGACGCACCTTGGAGAGCCAGCGATTCTGTGTCACCACACAACCGGTTTTATTCTGACGCACATCGGCTATTTTAACGGGATGACAAGCTTGTGGTTTTACCTGGTAAGTCACCACTGAAACGCGCCAATCTCCGTCTTCCAGGGCCGCCGAACGACGCCGAATATTTTGACTTTCTACTCCCAACTTCAATAAATAACGTTGCGCTTTTTTCGCCGCCTGTTCACCGCGAGGGGTGTTATAGTCAATCGTAATAGGTTGAGTAAGTACTAACTTCTGATGATGAGAAGCAAAACGAGTAAATTGCTCAAAATCACTCTGCGACGCGGATGTTGATAGCGTTAACTGATAAGTTACTGGCGCCAGTAAAACTTGAGTTCCCTCGGTTTGATAAGCGGGTGTACAGCCCCACAGCCCACTCATTAGGAGGGTGCCGACTAGCCATAATGTCACTTTCATTGGATAAAGCCTCCTTTACGCAACCATTGGCGCAATGGTGCTTGCTCAGGCACCGCGTCTAATGCGAAAAAGCGCTCAAGCGTCGACGTTCGCTGAATTTGTGGGATAACCACTTGATCTGATTGTATGGGTTTGACCAAATTCACTTTGGCGACGATCACCAGCTCAGTCTTGTTACGTTGCGTTTCGGTATGACGAAACAGCGCCCCTAAAATAGGAATATCACCGACAAAGGGTATTTTCGATAAGGATTCACGCTCTTCACTGTTCAACAAGCCACCGAGCACAAAGCTGTCGCCGTCTCCCAGCTCAACCGTAGTGCGGGCTCGGCGTGTTTTTAATGCCGGCAAATCATAGGCGTCATTGCTGTATTGCGCATCCAAAGAGCTCACCTCCGGCATTAATGCGAGTTTGATCTTATCGTCCCTGTGTACGTTCGCCGCCAATTCTAGTTTGACCCCATATTCGCGATACTGCACATTCACGCCACCATCAATACGAGTGACGACAGGCAGTTCACCACCGACAAGAAAGCTGGCTGTTTCACCCGATAACACCGATAAATTGGGCTCTGCGAGAATTTGTCCGACATTATCATCGCCAACCGCACTGATGACGGTGAGGATGTCGCTGGCACTAAAACTCTTCAACGGATTAACAAAGATCCCGCTGCCTCGACCGCCCGAGCTAAAATTAACACCAAACTTTTCCATAAACGAATTGGAGACTTCCGCCACGGTTAATTGCACATTGACTTGCTTGGTCGTGGCCACCTCTAAGTTATTGACAATCCCGTCGTAGCGATAACGGCGCATAAACTCGAGGTTGTAGGTATTTTCTCCCGTATTCCACTCAACTTCTTCTTCAGTGGCTGACTTTGCTAACAGCTCACCCACCAAGCGTTCGATACTTTTTTTCTGCGTTTCGCTGGCCACCCGACCGCTGAGTACCACTTGATTAGCCAAATTATCAATTGAAATATCGAGATCCGGATAACGCAGCTGAATTTGTTGCTGAATATGGACCATACTTTGGTTCACGACCAATTGACGTGCCGCCATGGTATTGCCTGCTTCATCAAATACCAGTAACGAGGTTGTGCCAACCGCTTTACCAAACGCTACAATTTTTCGCTTATCGATAACTTGGTAGTCTGCTATCGCGGGATCAGCGACGAATACCGAGCCAATCGTTTGATTGACTTGCAATGCTTCTGCCTGGCCTTTGGCGATATTCATCACCATAGGGGCAGAATGGGCCGCCATCGCGACCCAGCTCAACAATAATGCCAACATCCAGCGGCGACAAAAGTGCGGCGCTTCCATACAAATTCCTTATTTTATAACGGCAGTATCAGCCCGAAACTCTGTAATCGCTCGATAGTCATCTAGAACATCGCCAGCGTTGGCGGACATATCTTTAGGCGACGCTTTGCCCAGCGACTTGTGAACCTCAAGTTGGGCGATGCGTTTGGCAATGGTCATGGTGGCCACTTGCTTACGGGTAAGCTCCAAAATCAAGGTGGTGTCCGTAGAAGCCGGTTGATTGCGGGTCGCCTCTTGACGCGATTGCGCAACTTTGAGGACTTTCACGCCCATTAATACAGGCGCGAGGGACACACCGCGAAAGCTACGCACTGTGGTCTCATTGGCAAGGTTTTGATCGGTGGAGGCAAGCGCCATAATATCGACCAATGCCCCAGCGCGCACCGCCCCACCGACCACTGAGGTTGCTGAGACTTCAAGCGGAAAGGGAATACGATCGGCTTGTGTGACGTAATCGAGATAATCTTGGCTTTGCGGAGACACTACTGCGTCCGGATAGAGAATATCGCCGGCCGCCAGTGATCGTCTGGCTAATAAAGCCTCGCCATTGGTTTCGGGGATTGCCATATCAGCGTCAATACCCATTTGGTTGGCTTTGTTCTCTGACCAGGTTTCGATGATCAGATTATCTCGTGCAATCGTCTCACCACGGTCGAGCCCAGATTTCAACGTTATCACCTTGTAGACAACCTCGGGTGATGCTGTTGACGCCTCAGTTTGCACCGGCTGCGTCGACTGATTGGGCTGCAATAAACCGTACAGGCCGATGGCAATGGCCAAAAAGGCAATCAAGGAGAGTAATTTTGAATTCATAGTCCCTCTAAACAACCGGAAACCACGGTGGGAAGCGATAGTTGTATCGATCAAACATATAAGAGGAGCGGCGACGTTACATTGCGTACACCGCCATCGTGAATATCACTGTGCGACACTCGCTAAGGTAAGCCATATGGCGAACATCCCCGATGGCGCGATAGCAACGGCATAAGGCACACCACGGGCACGCCATTCGGGCTTTCCTAACCAGCTGGCCAGCAAAAGCCCGACAGCGACTAGGCCGCCCAAAATGGCCATTAAAAACAACATCCATGGCCACCATTGTTCGCTCACCGCGAGACTTATCGCTGCTAGCAGCTTCACATCTCCAGCACCGCACATACCGAGCCAAAATAAAGCAAAGCCGGCCACCAAAACTAAGCTAGCCTGTATTAGCGCATTACCGACAGGGAGCTGAGCCCAGTAAACAATGCCCCCTGCAACCACAGTGATTACCGCTAGCACCCAATGTTCGATAGTGCGTCGTCTCAGATCGCTAACCATACACACCAGCAAACAGGAACCAATCAATAATGGCAGAGCAATCACTGTGATTAAGGCCTACTGCTTAGTTTTACCTTATTCCTTAATAGTAGCGGCAGTGTTTACATTCTCAGTGATTTTACTGATTGCGTTAGTTAAGGCGCCTTTAAGACCGCTGTCACCATCCCCTTGGAACACCGCAAGCACAATCGCAGAAATCGCGACACCGATAATCGCATATTCGATGGCGGTAACACCGCGCTTGTCTTTGGCAAACGACTCCAGTGCTAAACGGGTGTTGACATACATTTCAGTTAACATACGCATTTCTTCCTTTAATTTTTTTACCCATCACGTGAACAATAATTG
>NZ_MUFH01000117.1:0-7492 GCF_001996115.1 Salinivibrio sp. MA427 | reverse complement strand
TTATTTAATTGTGAGTATGCGTTCGCACATTTGCAATTGGGGTAATCGAGGTCCGGACGATGAAATCCACTGACCGCATTTTAGACACCATAAAGCGCGAAGGCCGTGTCAGTGCAAAAGTCTTAGCGGATAACCTGAATATGACCACCATGGGCGTGCGTCAGCATTTACAAAGCCTTGAGCGTGATGGCTTGGTGGATTTTGAAGATATCCGCGCCAAAGTTGGCCGGCCTACACGCCACTGGTCTTTAACCGCCACCGGACACCGACGGTTTGCGGATAGTCATCATGATTTATCCGTCACCTTGATCGATTCGGTGCAAGAGGTTTTTGGCGACCAAGGGGTCGCAAAAGTGATCGCCCAACGTGAAGCGGCCACCTTCGCCCAATACCAAGATGCGCTCAAAGATTGCGATAATTTAGAGGCTAAATTGCAAACCTTGGCGTATCTTAGAGAGAGCGAGGGGTATATGGCCGAGCTCCATCGAGACGGCGCTGACTATATGTTGATTGAACATCACTGCCCTATCTGTCAAGCAGCGAAAACCTGTCCTGCGCTATGTCGCTCAGAAATCCAGTTATTTCGACACTTACTGGGCAACCGCTATCGGGTGGAACGTGAAGAACACATTGTTTCAGGACAGCATCGCTGCACTTATCGCATTGGAGATAAAACGTGAGGAGGTAATATGGCCACTTGGATCAAGGCTGATGTCGTGGAGAACCAACATTGGACGAAGGATCTCTTCAGCCTGGTGTTATCCGCCCCTGTCGCGCCCTTTACGGCAGGCCAATTCACAAAGCTAGGGATGGAGATCGATGGCAAACTGATCCAGCGCGCCTATTCGTTTGTGAATCCTCCACAAAGTAAATACTTAGAAGTGTATGCGACACGTGTGGCTGACGGCCTGATGTCACCACGCCTTCACGCGCTCGATCCGGGTGATAACGTGATGATTACCCAAGATCCAGCCGGCTACTTTACCCTAGATGAAGTACCACAAGGTCAACACCTTTGGATGTTTGCCACGGGAACAGCCATCGGCCCTTATATTTCGCTGATGGAGCAAGGCGATGTCTGGTCGCGTTTTCGCAAAATTATCTTGGTCCATGCGGTACGTTTTGCTGCCGATTTAACCTATCAAGCACGCATTAACGCACTGGCAGAAAAATACCCTGATCAACTGGTGGTTCAGCCTTTTGTTAGTCGCGAGCCTATAGCTGGCGCCTTATCAGGTCGGGTAACACACGCGCTCGAAGACGGATTGCTCGAGCGCGTGGTTGGTCTGCCTCTGACCTCCGAGCACAGCCAGGTGATGTTGTGTGGCAACCCAGCCATGGTAAAAGAAGTGAAAACACTGCTGGAAGGAAAAGGCCTCAGTAAAAACTTACGCCGCAAGCCCGGGAATGTGACTACTGAGCATTACTGGTAAAAACACTCCCCCTGCTTTGCTGATACGCATACGGTAAAGCGGGGCATTTTTACCCACAAAAATAATCCCAGAAAAACGGCGTTGATTCAATTGATTACTCAATACGTCGTCCATCTCTCTATCCACGGCGCCAGCTTAGCCAGACAGCGCAAGTTTGATCCCTGGCAAACCTCGACTCATAGTTACTTTAACGCTTTGGTAACACGGCCACGCGGCCGACGACGCGTAAGGAGTATGCGATGAAGACCCTTCCTTCTTTTGATGAGTTAGCGGCGCTGGCCCAAACCGATCCTCGTGCGTTAGAAACATTACGGCTTAAAATGAGCGAAGAGGTGATCGCCAATGCGTCCCACGCCACTCAGCCGCAGCTCCATGCCATGTTAAGCCATATTAATCGCATGATTGATCATGGTAAAAATCCATTACACGTCAACATGATGCTCTTCCAAGCACTGACTCGTCAGTATTCGCGCTTTTCGACTGCGTTTACCAACCCAGACGCCTTGCGCAGCCATCAAGCGGACATCATGGAATTTAAAGTGGGACAAACAGCCAACGCCCCCACACCGCCAACGCAATCGAGATAAACCGATTGAGCCACTCATAGGGCATGATTGGGTCCGACCCACTTGCGATAACTGGTGGTATCCATGTCACGAACTTCCACCGTTAGGCTGGTGACATGGCCTGCATGGTCACGCAGCGGCCCGGTTAATGCGTCACTGATTTGCTGTTTTTGTTGATCACTGCGTCCAGCCAGTAGGCGAAACTCGACATGCACAAACTCACCGCGATCGGCTTGCGCGCCGACACGCCAAACGGCGCATGGAACGGCGCGAGATTTGAGCGCGTCAGGGTCAAAACAATCGGTGGCGATCGCCGCTTGGTGCAGATCATCCACCAGCTGATCAATGTTCACGCGCTCTGCTAACGCGTCGGTGTATTCCATCACCAAATGAGGCATCATTTCACTCCGTTGAAAACACAAACCTGCATCATGCCGCAAGATAGGCGCCATCACGAGCACCTCTGTCACACTTTGGCCGCCCCATTGGCGCAATAATGATGAAATTTTACTACTTGAAGGTTCCCTTTTGCGCGCAAAACGGGTAAAAACGAGGACATTCTCGCCATTCTATGATTTTAAACAGAGAAGGCCGCGCTACAATAGACTACCTTCTTTACATCTTTTGACTTCAAATCAACTAAACCGCGGAGGAACTCCTATGCGCCGTCCATTGGTAATGGGTAACTGGAAACTCAATGGCAGCAAAGCCATGGTCACTGAACTGCTTAACGGCCTTAATGCTGAACTCAAAGACGTTGAAGGCGTTGACGTTGCCGTCGCACCACCGGTGATGTATCTGGCACAAGCCGAACAACTGCTGGCTGACAGCGCCATTAAGTTGGGTGCGCAAAACGTTGATACCAACAACAGCGGTGCATTCACCGGTGATATCTCTGCCGACATGCTGAAAGATTTTGGTGCAACCCATATTATTATCGGCCACTCAGAGCGTCGTGAATATCACCAAGAATCTGACGAGTTTGTGGCGAAAAAATTCGCTTTCTTGAAAGAAAATGGCCTCACGCCAGTACTTTGTATCGGTGAGTCTGACGCACAAAACGAAGCGGGCGAAACTCTGGCGGTGTGTTCTCGCCAGCTTGACGCTGTGATCCAATCTCAAGGCGTTGAAGCGCTAAACGGTGCGATCATTGCTTATGAGCCAATCTGGGCAATCGGCACCGGTAAAGCGGCAACCGCTCAGCAAGCGCAAGACATTCATGCAGCTATCCGTAAGCACATTGCGTCTTACAGCGAAGACGTCGCAAGCAAAGTGGTCATCCAGTACGGCGGTTCGGTCAAAGCTGGAAATGCCGCAGAGCTGTTCGCGATGCCGGATATCGACGGCGCCTTGGTTGGCGGTGCCGCGCTTGACGCTGCAGGCTTTGCTGCAATCGCGAAAGCCGCCGGTGAAGCGAAAAAAGCGTAATTCGTTGTGCGGTTAAATAGCCAATAGCAACGCGCTCGCGAATAAAAACGCCCCCTATTGGTAGGGGGTGTTTTTTGTCTGTCAGTCTGTTCGCTATGCGCCTTCAAAACCTAACTGGCGCCAGGCTTCGTAGCCAATAATTGCCACTGCATTGGATAAGTTGAGGCTGCGTGCATCTGGCTGCATCGGGATACGCAAACGCTGCGTGTCCGGCAGTGCCTGAATAAGATCCTGCGGTAGCCCCCGTGTTGCAGGGCCAAACAACAGCACGTCGCCAGGCGCAAATGTTGCCTGAGTATGATATTGCGTCGCTTTGGTTGTACAAGCAAAGATCCGACGTCCCGCCATGGCATCAATGAAGGCGGCATAATTCGCATGTCGCGTCACCCGCGCCAAGTCATGATAATCCAACCCCGCACGGCGTACCTTCTTCTCTTCCAAATCGAAGCCTAACGGCTCAATCAAGTGCAAGTTAGCGCCACAGTTAGCACATAATCGAATAATATTGCCCGTATTAGGCGCAATTTCTGGCTCATAAAGCGCAATGTCAAACATGGTCAGTTACCACAGTGAGAAATAAGCCGTTATTGTCGCAACCGCGGGAAACCAGCGCAATATTAATGCACCGGCCAGCGAAGTGTAACGACCAACCCGCCTTGCGGTCGATTGTGAGCCAGGACCTGCCCGCCATGCTGTTGTACCGCTTGCGCGGTGATCGCAAGCCCTAGCCCAGAGCCGCCAGATTGCCGCTCTCGGGCGGCAGAAACACGATAAAAAGGCCGAAAGATATCGGTCAACATGCTCTCTGGCACTCCCGGACCATCATCGGCAACCTGAATGACCAGCATGGTATCATCAATGAATGTGGTGATATCGATACCTAGGTGCGCATAACGGATCGCGTTTCTTAGTACGTTTTCCAACGCGCTACAAGCTAGGCGCGAATTAACACTCAATGTGACCGACGGCCATGGCGTTATCGTGATCGATTTGCCTTGTTGATTCGCTTCGAAACTCGCATCGTCCACCACCGACTGCCACAACACATCCGCACTGATCGACGCGCGCTCAAGCTGCCCTTGCGCTTGCAGTTTTGACAACGTAAGCAGCTCCGCAATTAAGGCTTCAAGCTGCCCCGCTTCCCGCTCAATCCTGGCCAAGCTATCACTGTGTCCTAATTCACGCTCCGCCAAGGCGCGTGCCATTTGTAAGCGCGTCAGCGGTGACCGTAACTCATGAGAAATATCCGACACCAGTTGCTGTTGTCCGGTCACCATTTGATTGAGCGCCGTAACCATATGATTAAATCCCTTCCCAGCCTCACTGAATTCTCTCGGGCCGCACTCTAACGCAGGAAAGGACCGGCGAGCATGGCGCGACGCACCAAGCGTTGCATCGGCTGCTCTGTCTCATTGGTTTGAGCCATAAAGCGACGTAACTCGGTCGGTAAATCGTCAATCCGGGCCGATTTAGGGACCCAGTAAAGGGTGTTCGCTGCCCGACTGTGGCGATGACCACGACGCTGATTATGTCTGGCAATGAGCGTGGCTATCGGTATGTCGCGTGTCGTCGCGATGTTCACTAACTGATTTATTTGAGCAGCAATACGTGCTTGCTCCGCGGCCGGCACTGGGTGCAGCGATCGCGGATCGCCACGCTGGGCCCAAATGACCGCCGCTAATACCAGTAATAATGTGAGCCAAAAAATCACGAAAACCCGACCATACAAACTGGAGAAAAAAGGAACACGCGACAGGGTTTGGCGCACGCTGGCTAGTCGACCCATAAATACCCCTTTCCTCGCAGCGTTTTGATTCTTGGTTTAGCATCAGCACGCTCAGGTAACTTTTTGCGCAAATTGGAAATGTGCACATCCACGGCACGGTCAAAGGGCATCAAACGCTTACCTAACACCTGCTCACTCAAGTGGGCTTTACTTACCACTTCACCCGGGTGCGCCAGCAAGCACGCCAACATTTCTGTCTCCATGCCGGTCAGATCGACCGTCTCGCCTTGGCATACTGTTTCCAACCGATGCGGGTAAACGCACACATCGTCATGGGCTAAAACAGGCTCTTGCGCTTGGGTCGGCGGATCGGGGTCCGGTAAGCGAGTGCGTCGTAAAATCGCCCGCATTCTTGCTAGAAGCTCTCGATCACTAAACGGTTTGGCCAGATAATCATCCGCCCCAAGCTCTAAGCCCATCACGCGGTCTACCTCTTCACCTCGTGCGGTCAACATCAAAATCGCAACATGTGACGTGGCGCGGAGTTGCCGTAACGTTTCCATACCATTTAAGACCGGCATCATGACATCGAGCAAAATAATATCTGGCGGTAACTCACTCGCCATTGCTAAGCCCATTTGTCCATTGTCCGCGCAGCGAACCGAAAACCCTTCCAATGACAGCAACTCACCAAGCAGTGCGGTCAATTCGGTGTCATCGTCAATAATTAGAACCTGCTGCATCGCCCGTGACCCTCTCCTCAATTCAGTGACGCTGAATACAATCTTTTTATCATAGCGACATCGGCACAGGCATGACTTTACCCATCTTTACATCGCATAACGTGACTTTACATCCCAAGGGTTAATCTAAACGTGTACCTACTCAATGATGGAGAGACAGGATGAAACGTTTAACCCTTGGCTTAGCCGCCGCGCTCATTGCGATTCCCACCCTTGCTGCACCGCAGTTCGGTAACGACACCAACCGCGGGATCTGGCAGGATCTTGACTTAACGGAAGCACAACAATCACAACTCGACACCCTTCGCGACACTTACCGCGATCAACGTCTCCAGGCGCGTGACGGATTCCGGCAGAAAATGGGGGCACTGCTAACTCAACCAGAATTTGATGAAGCGGCGGCCACCGAGCTATTTAATGCCATGCCACAACATGGCCGACAAATGCACGGCCAAGGGATCGAGCGCGCTCGCCACATGCATGCCATGATGCAAGTGTTGACGCCAGAGCAACAAGAAATCTTCTTAGATAAGATGCATGACCAACGCCGACACGGCGGTTGGGATAAAGAAAAAGGCAAGCGCGGCCAAGGCCACCATGATCGTCGAGGCAATTGTTCACGATAAATCTGCGTCGTGTCATACGCATCGGGTCAACAGTCTATATACTAAGGGTTGCGTTTCATTACACAGCCCTTTTTTATGAAAAAACAGTATGCTTTCTGGGTCGAGGCCGCCGCGTGGGCAGCCACCGCGGTAGCGACCACCTTACTTCTGGCCAAATTGATTGCATGGTGGCTAACAGGATCGGTCAGTGTGCTGGCCTCATTTGTCGATTCACTGCTCGATCTACTGGCCTCGTTGACCAATTTAATTGTGGTGCGGTACGCCGTTCAACCTGCTGATAGTGAGCATAGTTTCGGGCACGGCAAAGCCGAATCCCTCGCCGCACTCGCGCAATCCACCTTTATCGTCGGATCAGCCTCTTTCTTGCTCCTCAGTGGCCTTGAACGTTTGTTCAAGCCAGTGCCGATTGCATCGCCAGAGCTTGGCGTTGCTGTCAGTGCCGGTGCCACCGTGATTACGCTAGGGTTAGTCTTATTCCAAAAATGGGTGATTCGCAAAACGGCCAGCCCAGCCATTGCTGCCGATGCACTTCACTATCAATCCGATTTATTAATGAATATTGCGATCATCGTCGCCTTGGCATTGAGTTGGTACGGCTGGACGCAAGCTGACGCTTGGTTTGCCATCGGCATCAGTGTTTTTATCCTATCTCAAGCTGTCAAAATGGCGTACGAGGCGGTCCAATCACTGCTTGATCGGCAGTTACCGCTTGAAGAGCAAGAGAAAATCGCGGTACTTTCCAGTTCTGTCGTCGGCGTTCATGGTATTCACCAACTGCGTACGCGCCAAGCCGGTATGACAAAATTTATCCAACTACACATAGAGCTTGATGACGAGCTACCCTTAGTGGATGCACATACCCTTGCAGATGCCGTAGAAGATAGGCTGCTGGTCGCCTTTCCCGGTGCGGATGTCATGATTCATCAAGACCCAAAATCGGTGGTGGCAAGGGAAACAGGTGGTGGCAAGG
>NZ_MUFH01000116.1:0-7533 GCF_001996115.1 Salinivibrio sp. MA427 | reverse complement strand
AGCAGGCACGGGGTGTCTGAGTTCAGCTACGATTAGTACAGAGCGATTTAAAACAGCCGCTGCTTTGCAGTCCGGGAGGAGAGCGTCGTGTTGCACAGTAAAGATATTTTAATTGTTGAAGATGATCCCGTCTTTAGTCGAATGATTGCCTCGTTTCTTGAAAGAGAAGGTGCGACGGTCCGTGAAGTAGAAAATGGGCTAGAAGGGCTACAAGCATTGAGGCAATCCATCCCTGATTTACTGATCAGCGATCTTTCCATGCCGGTCATGACGGGGCTTGAGTTCGTTGAGGAAGTGAGCCTCGAATACCCGATGCTGCCCATGATTGTGATTTCAGGTACCGGAGGCATGGCCGACGTTGCCCAGGCGCTTCGCTTTGGAGTAAAGGATTTTTTACTCAAGCCCATTGAAGACATCAAATCGGTTAAAAAAGCCATTGAAGCGGTGATTGATGATGCCAACGATGATGTGCATGCCAGTGATGACTTTAGTCAACAGTGGTTTAAAGTGAGTGGAGATGCGGACAAAGGCGCCTCAGAAAGCGAACTAAAATGGCACCTTGATGCGCTACGTCATAATCCTGGCAGTGCGCGAGAGTTGCTGATGGGGTTGATGCCTGAGCCAGACTCACAACAAGGCGCGTGGCGTTTGTCATATCACTCGCTGCAATCGGCAGACGCCAACCCTATTGTGCTCGATTATGCTTGGCTGCTCGGCGGGAAAATGGCGTTCTATGTGGTTGACTCAGCGTCAGCTGAAGAAGATGGGACGGCAACGACTTTGATGATTCGGGCCTTTTTTAATGATTTTGTCCGCTCAAGTGATGTGAATGAACGCGGATTCCTGACGCTGGTAAAACGGATTGAAGATGCGATTCGTGCATCGGCTTATACATCACCGGTCCGTGCCATGTTTGGTGTCTTAAACATGGTTGATAGCCAACTTGATATTCTGCCAGCAGGTTTAAAAGCCACGATTGATAGTAGCGGAACCACGAAATTAGTTCGTAGTGAGCATTGGCTAGGTCGCGATGCCTTTAGCAGTGAATTCCAAACTGTGGATATGCAATCAGGCGATGCGCGTGTGTCTTTAAACGAAGTCGGCCTGAATAGCTTTAGCGTTGATATTCAAAAGATTGCCTAATATCGGCCATCAATGATTGTGGTGTCCCGTCATCTCCATATCACCAGTTCAAGCGATGCACGTCCCGCTCTGCTTGCTGGTGATGATTTACATCCGTATACTCACGTCGCTCTGGATGGGTTGTTACCTTACCTTCGATAGATATCAGGGACAGATCGGCATGAAACATTGGTATTTACTTTATTGTAAACGCACGGAACAACAACGTGCGGAACAAAACTTGAAGCGGCAAGGCGTGGACTGTTACTACCCGATAGTCACAGTCGAAAAGTTGCGTCGAGGCAAATACCGGCAAGTTGAAGAACCGCTCTTTCCGAATTACATCTTTGCTTGTTTTGATCCTGAATGGGTTCAATACACGTCTGTTCGCTCTACACGTGGCGTTGTTGATTTTGTTCGCCAAGGTGCGAAGCCGATCCACGTCGATATTCAATTAATTCAACACTTGATGATGATGGAAGACAGTGATGAGCAACGAGAATTACTGTATCAAGGCTTCAAGCCTGGTCAAAAAGTAACCGTTGAGAGTGGCCAGTTTGCCGGGGCTGAAGCGATTTTTAAAGAAAAAGACGGCGAAAAACGCTGTATCCTTTTAATCAAAATACTCAATCAACAAACCGAGTTACGGATCAATAACTCAGATATAAAAGCGTCATGCTAAGCGACTTACGCGTCGTAGAACGTGCCGATAGGTCGTTGTATCAGGCCAAAAAAGATGGGCGAAATCAATGTGTGAAAGCCAATCAAATTGACTTCGCCACCTTGTGATGCTAGCCAACGTCGTGATACTGCTCGCACGCCATGAGTGTGTTTTCAATCAAGGTGGCGACTGTCATAGGGCCGACCCCGCCAGGTACAGGGGTGATATGACTGGCTCTTTCATACGCGACATCGTACTCAATATCCCCGATTAATTTACCGTCATCCATGCGGTTGATGCCCACATCAATCACGATTGCCCCGGGTTTTATCCAATCGCCAGGGATGAACTTAGGTTTACCGACCGCAACCACGAGCACATCGGCTTGTCGAACATGCGTTTCTAAATCTTGGGTAAATCGATGGCAGGTGGTGGTGGTGCAGCCGGCGAGCAACAGCTCCAACGTCATCGGGCGACCGACAATATTGGATGCTCCCACCACCACAGCATGTTTACCGCGTAGCGGTACATTATAACGATCGAGAAGAGTAATAATTCCTTTCGGCGTGCACGAGCGTAGTGTCGGCATACGTTGGCACAAGCGGCCCACATTAAAAGGATGAAAACCATCTACATCTTTATCTGGGCGGATTCGTTCCAATACGGACGTGGCATCAATCCCAGCCGGCAACGGCAGTTGAACGAGAATACCATCAATGCAGTCGTCGTCATTCAAAGTGTCAATCAACGAGAGTAGCTCATGCTGTGAGCAAGAGGCTGGGAGGTCATAGGAGCGTGATACAAATCCGACTTCGTCACAGACTCGGCGTTTACTCCCCACGTAAACTTGTGATGCAGGGTCCGAGCCGACCAAAATAACGGCTAAACCAGGTGCGCGGCGACCTGCCTCTGTGCGGGCGGCGACGCGTGCAGCGACCTCACGACGCACCGTTTGCGCGATCAGCTTTCCATCAATCAATTGTGCGGCCATAACTATCCTTTGGCTAAAGCAATATTCGTCAGTATTGTGACAAAAATCGCGGCTAAAAGCTATTACGCAAACGTTTGCTTTGGTTTTGATGGCGGAATATGCCAGATATCCTATTGAGAGAGAATATCACGTCATTGTCTAGCCCTTCGCGTCATTAGGTTGGCAAAGTGGCCCAAAAAAGCGATAGACGGTGATTGACAATAAAATGGCGCGGTTTTGAGCAACTAGGTCAACATTTTAGGGAAAAGCGTTGACGGGACCTGACGTCGCTTTATAATCCACGCTGCATATCGTTATTGCGCCCTTAGCTCAGTTGGATAGAGCAACGGCCTTCTAAGCCGTGGGTCACAGGTTCGAATCCTGTAGGGCGCGCCATTCTTATGCGTCTCCCCGTATTTGCCTTGTCTGAGTGCTCTGAAAATAATCAATCGCGCATAAAACAGTAAAATCTGTGATCTTACGCGGTTGAATTGTGAGATATCACCCCAATTTCGATATTGAAACGCCATCGGTTGCCCCTTGTCTCGACTCAGTTGACGGGTGCCGCTATAATAGCGCGTCTTAATTTTCAGTCTCGGATGAGATAGCTCGATACGCCAATTGCGTGTATCCGGATTCGCAGGGGCTATGACGGACTCATAGCTCGGATGATGCCACCAGTCAAACTGGTAAACATCACTCAGTACCCCTGAGTAAATTTGAGGTTAAATTTATAATGCAAGTTACCGTTGAAACCACCGAAGGCCTTAAGCGCCAAATGACCATTACAGTGCCTGCTGCCAATATCGATGATGCAGTCACTAAAGAGCTACGMAATATCGCTAAGAATCGTCGTTTTGATGGTTTCCGTAAAGGTAAAGCGCCATTGAAAATGGTGTCACGTATGTACGGTGATACCGTGCGTCAAGACGTGCTGGGCGAAGTGATGCAGCGTCACTTTATTGAAGCGATGATCCAGGAAAAAGTGAACCCAGCGGGCGCACCAACCTTTACCCCTGTAGAGAACGAAGCAGGAAAAGATCTGGTATTTAAAGCTGACTTTGAAGTGTATCCAGAGGTTGAGCTACAAGGCCTAGACGCGATCAGCGTCGAAAAGCCAAAAGCCGACGTACAAGAAAGCGACGTTGAAGAAATGCTCACCACCTTGCGCAAGCAACAAGCGAGCTGGGTAGAAGCAGAAGGTGAAGCGAAAGATAACAGCCGTGTGACGCTGGACTTCGTCGGCACCATCGACGGTGAAGAATTTGAAGGCGGCAAAGCCGAAGGCTTCCAGCTAGAAATGGGTCAGGGTCGCATGATCCCAGGCTTTGAAGACGGTCTTGTWGGCAAAAAAGCCGGCGAAGAATTCACCATCGACGTGAACTTCCCTGAAGACTACCATGCTGAAAACTTGAAAGGAAAAGCGGCTCAGTTCGCGATTAAACTGCATCAAGTTGAAGAGCAAGAGCTGCCTGAGCTAACAGAAGAATTCGTTCAGCGCTTCGGCATTGCAGATGGCAGTGTTGAAGGCCTGAAAGCGGAAGTACGCAAAAACATGGATCGCGAACTCAAGCAAGCGATCAAAAACAAGGTAAAAGAACAAGTACTGGACGGTCTGGTTGAGCAAAACCAAATCGACGTACCGTCAGCCTTGATTGACCAAGAAATTGGCACATTGCGTCAGCAAGCGGCACAACGTTTTGGTGGCAACATGGATAGCGCTTCTCAGCTACCGCGTGAGCTATTTGAAGAGCAAGCGAAGCGTCGTGTTAGCGTCGGCCTGCTGCTTGGCGAAGTGATCAAGTCTGAAGAGCTTAAAGCCGATGATGAGCGCGTTAAAGCACTGATCGAAGAAATGGCGTCTGCGTATGAAGACCCATCAGAAGTTGTCGCTTACTATGAAAAAGACGAGAAGCTGATGGAAAATATGCGTAACGTTGCGCTTGAAGAGCAAGCGATCGATGCGTTATTAGCAAAAGCAACCGTTACTGAAGCTGAAGTCGGTTTCAGTGATCTAATGAACGCTACTCAGCAAGCGTAATTCGGATTAAAAAACGTCTGTGTTTTATTGACACTGCGTAAACGTATCTGCTTACAATGGCCCTAATGACTTGTCATTCGGGCCATTTTTTCCATCTATTGGTCGCAATGGTGATGAAACCAATCGACGTTAGAGAGCCTTGTTTTTAAGTAAAAACTCTCGATGGATCATCAAGCTGCATACACCGATATAAGATTTTAGTGACCTGTTACAGCATTTTGTGCTAAACCTTGGTTAAGGCAAGAGTGATAACAAATTCGATTAGGGATATTACGTTATGAGCCATCAAGATAGAAATGCCATGCCACCCATTACGGACGCCCTTGTCCCTATGGTGGTGGAACAAACCTCGCGCGGTGAGCGCTCTTACGATATTTACTCTCGCCTACTCAAAGAACGCATTATCTTCCTGACAGGGCAAGTGGAAGACCAAATGGCGAACTTGATTGTGGCGCAGATGCTGTTCTTGGAATCTGAGAACCCAGAAAAAGACATTTATCTGTATATTAACTCACCAGGCGGCGTGGTGACTGCGGGGATGGCGATTTATGACACCATGCAGTTTATTAAACCGGACGTGAGCACCTTATGTACAGGCCAAGCCTGTTCGATGGGCTCTTTCCTGCTTGCGGGTGGCGCCAAAGGTAAGCGTTATTGTTTACCAAACTCGCGCGTGATGATTCACCAGCCGCTAGGGGGCTTCCAAGGCCAGGCGTCTGATATTGAAATTCATGCGCAGGAAATGATCAAAACGAAGCACCGTCTCAACACTATATTGGCTGAACATACTGGCCAGCCGATGGAAGTGATCGAGCGCGATACTGACCGTGATAATTTCATGGCGGCGCAAGAAGCGGTGGACTATGGCTTAGTTGACGCCGTATTGAGTCAACGAGACTAAACCCAATTCGCCGCAGAGCGTTGAAATGAGACAAACTTCGCTCATTAGCCAAGGCTTGATGGTTGTTGGGTCGGAAAAAGTGGCCGATTTGTTGTAAACTCAACATAAGGCAACGACGGGCAAGTGCCCCAAAGAGGTTAGCGAATGACAGACAAGCGAAAAGACGGTGGAAGCGGAAAGCTGCTTTACTGCTCATTCTGTGGTAAGAGCCAACACGAAGTTCGCAAGTTAATTGCTGGGCCATCGGTCTACATTTGTGACGAATGTGTTGACCTATGTAATGACATTATCCGTGAAGAGATCAAAGAAGTGATGCCGAAGCGTGAAGGTGATTCTTTGCCTGCGCCAAGCGAAATTCGCGAGCATCTAGACGATTATGTCATTGGCCAAGAGCAAGCCAAAAAAGTGCTTTCGGTTGCGGTATACAACCACTATAAACGCTTGCGAAACGGCGATAAAAGCGCCGAGGGCGTGGAGCTAGGTAAGAGTAATATCCTGCTGATTGGCCCCACAGGGAGTGGTAAAACACTGCTGGCTGAAACCCTCGCCCGCTTCTTGGATGTGCCATTTACGATGGCTGACGCAACGACATTAACCGAAGCCGGTTATGTGGGTGAAGACGTCGAAAATATCATCCAAAAGCTGCTGCAAAAGTGTGACTACGACGTCGCTAAAGCAGAGCGCGGCATCGTGTATATCGATGAAATCGACAAGGTGTCACGTAAATCGGATAATCCATCGATTACCCGTGATGTTTCTGGCGAAGGCGTACAGCAAGCCCTGCTTAAACTGGTCGAGGGAACGGTTGCATCGATCCCGCCACAAGGTGGACGTAAACATCCACAACAAGAGTTTCTCCAGGTTGATACCTCGAAAATTCTATTTATTTGTGGTGGTGCGTTTGCAGGACTAGACAAAGTGATAGAGCAGCGTGTTGATACCGGCTCTGGCATTGGTTTTGGCGCGCAAGTGAAAGGCGCGACTGATCGGTCAGTCGACGAGTTCTTCGGCAAAGTAGAACCAGAAGATATGGTTAAATATGGCCTGATCCCTGAGTTCATCGGCCGTTTGCCAGTGACCGCTGTGCTTAGAGAGCTTGATGAAGACGCACTCGTACAGATTTTGCGTGAGCCAAAAAATGCCATCACCAAACAATACAGTGCGCTGCTTGAGCTAGATGGTGTCGAGCTTGAGTTCCGTGATGACGCCCTACGTGCGATCGCCAAAAAAGCGATGACCCGCAAAACAGGTGCACGAGGTTTGCGTTCGATTGTGGAATCTGTGCTGCTAGATACTATGTATGATCTGCCATCCATGAAAGGGGTGACCAAGGTCGTCATTGATGACTCAGTGATCCGAGGCGAATCCGCACCTCTATTGATGTATGAGCACACTGAGAATCAAGCCGCAGGCGGTGAATAACGCTTTCACTTGTTTTATCAGCGATAAAGAAAAAAGGGAGTTATCACTCCCTTTTTTATTTTCTGACGGTTGAGCCGTTGAAACCTGTCCAACAGACCCCATATACTCTTAATCAGATTGAACGGAAGAGAGAAGCATATGAACTTGGAGCGTTCCGAGCGCATTGACATTCCGGTGCTGCCACTTCGGGATGTGGTGGTTTATCCTCACATGGTGATCCCGCTCTTTGTGGGAAGGGAAAAGTCGATACGCTGCCTTGAAGCGGCGATGGACAACGATAAGCAGATTCTATTGGTGGCGCAAAAAGATGCGGCAACCGATGACCCAAGTATCTCAGATTTATATACCGTTGGTACGGTAGCAACCATCCTACAGCTTCTTAAACTTCCAGACGGAACGGTAAAAGTTCTGGTCGA
>NZ_MUFH01000115.1:0-7549 GCF_001996115.1 Salinivibrio sp. MA427 | reverse complement strand
CCTCTATTTAAGTGTTAAACCATAGAGTGAAATATCGTCAAGTTTTATTGGCAACAAATTTGTCACTTAAAGTGACAAATTGTGCGAACAGTGGGGGAGAAAAGAGAGTGAATCGCAGCATTAAGATAGAAAAAACAGCGAGAGCGCGTCATTCTAGGGCTAAAGGAGAAAAAATACGCCCTACCGCTTGTTGTGAGCGATAAGGCGCTCGACGCATTACTGCTTTTTCAATTTGTACATATCAGCGAGATCGCCGTTGATGGTCTCGCCATTCATGTCTTGCATAATAACTTGGTTTTCGGCCACGAAGAATTGATTCGGGCTATCAGTTAAGCCTTCAAGAACCACAACGCTGCCTGTTTGATCCCAGGAAAAAGAACCTTCTTCCTTGAATGCTTCTCCCTGTTTACCCAAGTAAGTTTTGCTAAGAACGTAGGTATTGTCTTGGTTAAGCGTCAGTGTGGTATCAATACCTTCACAATCGGCGCAAGGGATCACGCCTTGGTAGGTACCATCCCAGTCCAGCGAGGTTTTGGCGTTGTGGTGATCGGCCATTTCATAAACCGTATCCTCAGCGTTGTCGATAGCCGTTTCCGCACTGTCTAATGCTTGTTCGGTGCCTTCTTTTACTGCAGTTTGGGCGTTTTCTACGCTAGATTCGACTTGCGACTTTCCCTCTTGAGGGTCGTTTGTTTGTTGTTCACAGCCAACTAAAACGGCGACGAGTGCGAGAGGGGCGAGTAGGTATGTTTTTTTCATGTTGACCTCATTGTATCGATGTTAAGTCTGAAGCGATGCGGGCGATGGCCTGCAATGGATGAGACTATTGTAGGCAATGCGCAGGTTAGGCTGTCATTCCTGAGCTAGTATTAGGTCAGCGTTAGACTAGGAAAGTAAATAAACCGTCAATTGATTGTATTGATCTAAGCGGGTACCCATTACGTTTACCTCTTTGGCCTGTTAGTCTAGCTAATGACAATACAGAGTAAATGAATGAAATATCATCCAAACGCGTGACAAGAAGGAGCGATGATGCAACAACATAAAATTTTGATGGTGCTAACATCCCACGATGCCATGGGCGATACGGGTCACCAGACAGGCTTTTGGCTTGAAGAGTTCACGACCCCTTATTACGCGTTTAAAGATGCCGGCGCAAGCATTGTTGTCGCTAGTCCCAAAGGCGGCAAGGCACCGATTGATCCGAATAGCGAGGCGGAAGATGCGCAGGCTGATTCAACACGTCGTTTTGACGGGGACGCTGAGCTACAAGACATGGTTAATAATACCGTCAAGCTAAGTGATATTAATGCTTACGAATATGACGCCATTTTCTATCCCGGTGGCCATGGTCCATTGTGGGACTTGGCGGAAGATCCAACCTCGCGTCAATTGATCGAAACCTTCTATTACCAGGGCAAACCTGTCGGTGCGGTGTGTCATGGCCCGGCTGTGTTCCGTCATACTCGTTCAGATCGCGACGAGCCGTTAGTAAAGGGCAAGCGAGTCACCGGCTTTACCAACGGTGAAGAGGCCGCGGTTGGCTTAACCGAGGTCGTTCCTTTCTTAGTGGAAGATATGCTCAAAGAAAACGGTGGTATGTACGAAAAAGCGGATGATTTTACCTCATTTGTGGTCACCGATGGCAACCTAGTCACTGGGCAAAACCCAGTATCGTCTGAAGCGTGCGTCAATGCGGTATTGGCGTTGTTAAAGTAAGTCATATGATAGTCTTTCGATGAAAGCGCCTGCGGGCGCTTTTTTTTGTATCGGGAGACATTAAGAGGGGGGTTTTTTATCCAATGGATTCGTGTAGATTAAAAACGACACGGATACAAGAGCACGCCGCATGAAAATACTCATCATTGAAGATGACCACGATCTTAGCCTCGCGATTTCAGAATATTTAGAGCTGCATCATATCGACTGTGATTTTGCCTATAACGGCGAAACCGGTGTTCAGCTTGCCAGCCAGCAGACGTTTGATTGTGTGATACTCGATAATATGCTGCCCAAAACACAGGGTATGGCGGTTTGTCGTGAGCTGCGCGAACAGGGCATTGATACCCCGGTGTTAATGCTGACTGCGTGTGATGCGGAAACCGACCAGCTTGAGGGCTTTCGTGCCGGCGTGGATGATTATGTAGTTAAACCTTGCACCATGCCTTTGTTGCTCGCACGTTTACAGGCCTTGCATCGGCGTCATCACCCGGTGCGAGAATGTATTACCATTGCCGATCTGACGATTTATCCCAAAGAGCATATCGCGTCGCGCGGTGACACGCCGCTTAAACTGACCCCTATCGGTTGGAACATTCTGTTGCTACTCGCGCGCCGCTCACCCACTGTGGTGTCCAGAAGCGATATTGAAGAGGCGATTTGGGCCAGCGAGGATGTGCGGCAAGGGACCATTAACGTGCATCTTCACCATTTGCGCAAAGTAGTTGATAAGCCCTTTACAAAAACGCTGATCCACACCCATGTCGGCATTGGTTTGTCCCTTTCCGAGGCTCCGCCTGTATGAGCCAACGTCCTGTTCGAAGCCTCGCGGCACAATCGCGCCGCCAGCTTGTGTTGATGGCGGTGGCGATCTTTATCGGGTTATTGGCGCTTGTCACCGTGTTTAGTTTTTATCAAATCAGTCAGGCAGGCAAAAACTACATGCGGCTCGATGCTATCAAACTAGAGCAAAAGCTGACCGCCGATCCTAACTATCTATTACCCCAAAGCGACACTGTCAGTGCGTATCGAGATTGGCAGTCTATCCCAAAATCGGTGCGTGATTTGTTTTCCTCAGAGCCGATACAACCCGATGATCCGATTGAAATTCAGCGCATTAATTCTAGTGGAGCGCGTGAGTATGGTTATTTGTTGTACTCCGACCAGCATCTATCGCAAGGATTATACCTAGTCGAATTTGAAGCGGCAGAAAAAATCRAAGCATTAGCCGCCATGATTGTCGAGCGCTCTTTGGCCGATGCCAGCGTGTTAATTGCCGCTTTTATGCTGGTGCTTGTCACCGTGATTGGGCTGTTGTTCAACAACGCATTAAAGCCACTGAAAGAGTTGGTGGCATGGTCAGCGCGGGTAAAAACACACCCGGATCAAGCTATCGATGTGCGCTTTTCGGTACGTGAAGTTAACCAAATCGCCGACCACTTGATGGCCTCGTTGCAACAGGTGCGTGAGTATAACCAACGGGAGCAGCAGTTTTTAAAGCATGCCAGCCATGAACTGCGCACGCCCTTGGCGATCATGCAGGCATCCTTGGATACTTTGTCGCTGCGTATCGATAACAAGGATGCCAGTTATCCGGCATTGCAGCGTGCCTCGCGTGCCAACGTTAATATGATGGCGCTGTCTGAATCACTGCTTTGGCTAGCACGGCAACATCCGGATAAGGTTCGTCAATCAAAGGTCGACCTAGGATCGCTTTGCGCAACCCTCGTGGATGAGCTGGCATATCTTGCAGCGCATAAGCCAGTGACTGTCCATATCGATAATCACAGTGATCCTATTTGTATCGAGAGGGAATTGTTTCGTATTGCGAGTACCAACCTGATTCGCAATGCGCTCACCTACAGTGCGCCCGGCGCGATTGAGATTAAGATCACCAATGGGCAGTTTTCGATTGCCAACCCTATTGATTCAGGCGTGGACGAGAATCAGATCGGATTTGGCCTAGGTCTACAGCTTGTTGAACGCATTGCCAGTCAGCTTAACTGGCATTTTGAATTTCAGTGCGACGCTCAGGTGGCGAGGGCGCTGATCAATTGGGAAGCGGCGCACAAAATGACGGGAGTGTCTTAAGGTTTTCTTAATACCGGTTGTTTCAAGATAAGGGCGAACTCTCAGTTACTATTTCGCCATTATGGAGAACAGCCGGTGAACCCATTTGTCACGCTTATCTGTTTACTTTTAACCTTGATGCCTTGGGTTGGACACGCGCAAACCGACAGTATGTCTGGGGATATTTATCTGACCGTCGGTCTGGTCGGCTATACCGAGCCGTCGATTTATAAAGATGGCGAAGATGACCAAGACATTGAGTTGGTGGTTGAGGYGCAATGGGAGGGGATTTTTTATCGTAACGATACCCTAGGTGTGTATCTCGCCGAGGGCGACAGCTGGTATGTGTCGGCGGGTGTGGGCGACGATGTGTTTGGCGACCATACCCGCGGTGACAGTAAAACCCTCAAGGATATGAAAAGCCTCGATAAGGTGTATACCGCTAATCTAACCACGGGATGGGTAACATCGGTGGGCTATTTTGAGCTGGGCTACCATCATGATATCTCGGATAATCATAACAGTGGCGCAGTAGTGGCTCGCTATGGCGCTCCCATAGAGCAAGGCCAGTGGGTGGTGGACCCACAATTGTCACTGACTTGTGTGGGTCGCGCGGTGAGTCGTTATTATGTCGGCGTGTCAGCGCAAGATACCAAAGCTGGCCGACCTACTTACCAACCTGATCAAACCTGCAAATTCCAATCCGACCTCAATCTCTATTACACGCTTGGCCGTGCGCATCATCTGTTGTTGGGGGTGAGCTATCGCCACTATGGCGATGAAGTATCAGACAGCCCGATTGTTGATAGAGATGATCTTTGGTCGTTCAATACCGGCTATTTATACACCTTTTAGCGGCAATTGGGTGGAGGGAGAAAGGGGATGAAGTGGCTAAAGCGAGGCTTGATAGCATTGATGCTGATAGGCGTTTTTGTGGTGATAGCCATGGATGATCCAAACGCGGGGCTGTATCGTCAAGCCATTCAGTTTAACGCAGGCGATAATCAGCTCACGGGTGAGTTAATTTTACCTGAAAGTACTGAAACACCGCATCAGTGTGTGGTGTTTGTGCATGGCTCAGGTGATGTGCCGATCGATGCGTTTGGTTATTACCTCCCACTTTGGCGAGTGTTAGCGGCGAATGGGTGGTGTGCAATGTCTTGGCATAAACCGGGCGTGGGGGATTCCAGCGGAGATTGGCGGTCGCAATCGATGCAAGATCGCGCCGATGAAGTCGCCGTGGCGATTCGCTATTTGCGCCAAGTTTTGGGGCTAAAGGATGGCAAGCTGGGGTTGATGGGCTTTAGCCAAGCTGGTTGGGTGATCCCTAAGGTGGCGCACCAAGTGGAAGATATCGACTTTTTAATCAGTGTAGGCGGTGCAGTCAACTGGATGGCCCAATCCCAGTATTCTGGACGTCAACGACGATTAGCCACCGGATACAGTGAATCCGCTATTGCGGAAGAGCAAGCTGCCGAGGCGACAGTGGATGCCTTGATCCAATCCGGCGCGTCGTATCAGCAGTACCTCAACCACGTAAACTCGAATGGCAACGCGCCCATGAGCGAGGCCTTTTGGCAATTTGTACAACGTAATTGGGCCTCGGATGTGACTGCTGATTTAATCGATCTCGACGTGCCCACGTTAGCGTTGTTTGGTGCGCGGGATGCTTATGTCGACTCAGATAAAACCGCTTCTACGTATCACCAGCTGCTCGCTAACGCGCCGCTGCCTTTTTATCACGTGCGTGTGTTTGAAAATGCCGACCACAGCCTACTGCGCACCGATAATATCGCCAATGCACACAGTGAGCGTCACCGCTGGTTAACACTGGCACGGGTTTGGTGGCAAGGGGAGGCAGCGTTTGCAGATGGCGTGATACCATGCTTAACGTCTTGGCTAGCGCAGTTTAAGAGCGGGCGGCCAACACAGCCTAATATCTGCGCGCCTGAGCAGCCAAGCGATGTAAAGCCAGTACTAAACGCGGATACGACGCAGGGGTAACGTTTCAATTTGCGGTGAATTGGGGTTTAATGCAGACATTGACGCTAACGCTAAGAGAACCAGTATGCAAATATGGGTAGATGCGGACGCTTGTCCGGTCGCGATGCGCGAGATGATTGTTCGTGCGGCACACCGAACACAGATTCAAGCCACCTTTGTAGCCAACCAATTTATTCGTTTGCCGCCGTCGCCCTATGCCAGCGCACGTCAGGTAGAAAAGGGCTTTGATGTGGCGGACAACCAAATTGTTGCCGATGCCGTCGCCGGGGATTTGGTGATCACCCAAGATATTCCCTTAGCGGATGAAGTGATTGAAAAAGGCGTCACGGTAATTAACACCCGCGGTGAATTGCTCACCAAAGAAAACATCCGTGCCCGACTCAATATCCGTGATTTTATGGAAACCATGCGTAGTAGCGGCGTGCACACAGGCGGGCCCGCACCGCTTGGCCCGCAGCAAAAACAAGCCTTTGCCAACCAACTTGATAAATGGCTGGTTAAAGCTCAGCGTTATCATGCTGCGCAAGCAAAATCGTCTGATTAAGCCGGCGCGCTTATTCTCTTACTAAATAGCTTTTCTCACTTAACTTTTCTGCTGGCTAAATAGCAACCGGTGCCCACTCGCTATCTGCGAAGTGGGCAATCAGCGCATCTAGCAATGCGCGCACCGCCGGTGGTTGGTTGCGACGTGACGGGTACAAGGCGTAGATATCCATCGCTTTGGGTTGCCAATCGGGGAGCACGACTTCCAGCTGACCTCGCGCAATGGCACTATGCGCCAAATAAACTGGCTGCATGCTCACGCCCATTCCCTGAATGGCGGCACTGAGTAAGGTTGTCGCCTCGTTGGCAGACAGCTTACCTTGCACCTCAACTGCGGCGTGTTCCTCACCTTTGTCTAAATGCCAAATTGGCCGATCAAATTGTTTGTAACTGAGGCAGCTATGCGCGGTGAGATCGTCTGGTGAGCGGATTGGTGCATGGGCGGCTAAATAATCCGGTGCCGCCACCAAGACGGAATCACACGCGGCGATCGGGCGACCAATTAAGGAAGGGTCGGGGTTGGACGCAATACGGATGGCAATATCAATCCGTTCCGCAATCAAATCGATCGCCTTATCCTGTACTTCAATATCCACATCGACGCCGGGGTGAGCGGCCATAAAGGGCTTTACCGCGGGGATTAATTGCGCAAAACCAAACGACATACTGGTCGCCACCCGCACTTTGCCAGTTAAGCCCGCCTCTTGCTGCCATTGCTGTGTCAGGACATTGGCTTGCTCAACCCATTGTTCCAGTTGTGGCAAGCTTTGTTCGCCGGCGGAGGTTAACGATACTTTGCGCGTAGTGCGCTGTAATAAGCGCACGCCTAACCAGTCTTCTAGCGCTTCGACATGGCGAGTCACCATGGGGCGCGACATCTCAAGACGCTCGGCCGTGGCGGTAAAACTTTGTGTAAGGGCAACATCAATCAATACGCGAGCGGCAGTCAGTGTGTCCATGTCAATCTCATCTTTGCTTAAGAGCTAGCCGTTCGTAACACGGTACGATCAGTTTATATGCTCGAATTATGAAATAATGATGTAAATTATTAGCTATATATTCGAACAAGTCGAGCCCGTAAACTGCGCAGCATCTCAACACCGAATGCAAAACAACGGAGCACGACGATGAAATTGATAAAAACCCTAGCCGCCTCTTTATTACTGACCGGTAGCGCAATGGCAGCAAATAATGCTGAACCCTTGAACCTAGA
>NZ_MUFH01000114.1:0-7696 GCF_001996115.1 Salinivibrio sp. MA427 | reverse complement strand
ACGTAACATGACGTTATTTTCCCTTTTTCACCAAGATTATCCACTTTACACCACATTTTCCCACCCAGAAGTGTACGTAGCAGGTAAAAAGAAAGTCAAGCAAGCCATGACAGTGAGCAAGATCACACCTGGGAAGATTAAAGAAGGTTTTCAGCGGCTTAATCAATACACAAAAAAGCCGATGACATTCGGTTATAACCAAATCGTCTGACTCAAACGCTGAAAAAGAGAGGGCGAGCCAAAAAGGCTCGCCCTAAAAGGAGGTGAGTTGGCCTGTAAGCCGGGTTCTGTACCGTAAAAACGGTGGTAACCATTCGTCTAGGCCTGCAATCGCTCACAGGCTCCAGCAACCTACCCGTCCCCAAACGCGGGCCGCGCCAATAGGGACCTATTTGGTCTTGCTCCGGGTGGAGTTTACCGTGCCACGAACTGTTGCCAGTCGCGCGGTGCGCTCTTACCGCACCCTTTCACCCTTACCTGTGCTCCGAAGAGCCATCGGCGGTATACTCTCTGCTGCACTGGTCGTAGGCTCGCGCCTCCCAGGCGTTACCTGGCACCCTGCCCTGAGGAGCCCGGACTTTCCTCCCCTTTATCAGTCTCCCAAAGGACATCAATAAAGCAGCGATTACCCGGCCAACTCGAGCGGGGGAGTATATAGAAGAATATTCACGCAAGCCAGCGTAAATCGCGCTCAGCTATAAATTCTCTAGGCCCCATTTATAGAGTGCGTTTTTTTTCACCGCATATAATTCCGCGACTAACGCGGCTGCTTTTTTTAACGGTAACTCGGCCGCCAATAGACCCAGCGCATGACACGCCGCGGTTGGCAAAGCCGTTTTATCCGCGCGATGGCCGGCGACCAATAACACCATTTCTCCGCGTAAGCGGTTAGGATCCTCACTCAACCACTCAATGAGTTCACCCAACGGTGCCCCATGGATGGTTTCAAAGGTTTTCGTTAGTTCGCGCGCCAACACCACGCGACGTGCGTCGCCCAGTACCTCGCGCATATCCGCCAAGCTGTCACGAACACGGTGCGGTGACTCATAGAAAATTAAGGTACGCGGATCATCGGCCAATTCACGGAACGTATCTTGTCGCGCTTTTGTCTTAGGAGGCAGGAACCCTTCAAAACTAAAACGGTCTGAAGGCAAACCCGATGCACTTAATGCGGTGACTACCGCGCAGGCGCCAGGCAATGGGACCACTCTGACACCCGCCTCACGGCATTGAGTGACCAGGTGATATCCCGGATCGCTAATCAAGGGGGTGCCAGCATCAGAGACTAATGCAATCGACTGGCCTTGTCGCAGGCGCGTTAACAATGCAGCGGCTTTCTGCTGTTCATTGTGCTCATGCAACGCAAAAGTTTTCGCACTAATCGAAAAATGCGATAGCAACCGAGCCGTATGACGCGTATCTTCGGCCGCGACCACGTCGACACTGGCTAAAACATCAAGAGCACGCTGGGTAATATCAGCCAAATTGCCAATCGGTGTTGGCACAATATACAGCGTGGGGTGAGCATGGTCGGATAGATTTGCATCAGTCATTTGTTTAACAACCCTTCGGCGATTAAGATAGGGGCAACGTTGTCACGGTTGAAATATGTTCATGGTTAAACTTACCCAGAAGCGTCAAAGTGTAACACGACTTATTACCCCTGTAGCCTTAGCATTGGCTTTAGCGGCTTGTAGTGCGCCGTCCACCACGCCAACTGCGCGTGATGTCATCAGTCAACCGGCAACGGAAAATTCGACATTTTATTTGTTGCAGGCCGAAACCAGCCAAGGTGAAAAGCAAAATGATTGGTTTTTACTGGCGATAAAAGCGCTGATTAACGAGCAGCAATTGAACCAAGCGGATGTGCTGCTGCAGCGCTTGGCTGAGCGCAATCTTAATACGGACCAGCGTATTGAATGGACACTCGCGCGTGGGCGCTTTTTGGCACAAACCGGCAAGCTAACCCAAGCCGATCAAGCGTTGGCCTTATCCCCTGATTGGCAGCTCACCGAGGGACAATATGTCCGCTTCTATCAGCAAAAAGCCAAAATTGCGCGTCAGCAAGGCAATGCCCTGGACGCGGTCAACAATCAGCACTGGTTAGCCAGCTATATTGAATCCGACCAAGCTCAGCAAGCATGGAACACCCTGTGGCAAGATTTACAATCGCTCAACCAGCGCGAGATCAAACAGCTTCAATCCAGTGATGATGACATCCTTGCCGGTTGGGTCACCTTGTTAGACATCGCGCGCCGCTACACCCGCGAYCTGGCCGAGATGCAAAGCCAATTAGATGCCTACTTGGCGTCGCACCCTACACACCCCGCGAACCAGTATTTACCGGATAATTTGGCCGATATCCAAGCACTGACCATCACACAACCCACTAATGTAGGGGTCATGCTACCACTGACGGATAAATTCGCCGATCAAGGGGATGCCATTCGTGATGGTTTTGTTGAAGCCATGCTTGATGCGAAAACAGATCAACGCCCTCGTGTGCGCTTTTACGATACCAACGCCATGGATGTCGATGCGCTCACGCAACGTATCCGTGATGACGGCATCGACTTCGTGGTGGGGCCACTGCAGAAACACAAAGTCGCCGCAGTCAGTGACGCACTCGCCGGCCAAGTGCCTTTATTGGCGCTTAACCAGCCCACGGATGAAAATTATACGCAAGGTGTGTGCTACTTCACCTTGTCACCCGAACAAGAAGCCGCGCAAGCCGCCGACCGTCTTCACCAGCAGGGGTACCAGTTCCCCTTAGTACTCTATCCTGACTCCGCCTTTGGTCAACGGATCCGTGATGCATTTTCCGCCCGCTGGCAGTCACTCACCGATACAGACGTTGAGCAAGCGCCTCTCGGTGATCGTGATAAAATGCAAGCACGCATTCGTGATATCTTTGGTTTAGACGCCAGTCAGCGTCGCATTTCACAACTGAAAAAACTCACCGACTTACCCTTACAATCGCAAGCCCGTAGCCGTCGCGATATCGACGCCGTTTATATGGTGGCCGGTGCCGCTGAGCTGACCTTATTAAAACCCTTTATTGAGGTCGCGATTAATCCCGATGTCTTGCCGCCTAAACTCTATGCAAGCTCGCGTAGCAATAACCGCGCCGATGGCATGGGCCAATTAGCCGAGCTTGAAGGCATCGAATTCAGTGATATTCCTTTATTAGTGCACGCCCAAAGCGATGCGTATAAAAGCTATCAACAGCGTCATCCATCACCAAGTAACAACACCACGCGCTTACATGCCTTGGGAATGGATGCCTACCAGCTGCTGAAGGGGCTACCACAAATGCAAGCCCAGCCGGGTTATCAGCTAAATGGTCAAACGGGGCAACTCTCACTCGCCGATCAGTGTATTATCCACCGTCAGCTAGACTGGGCGCGATTTGGTCAAACCGCCATTGAGCCTATTGAGACGGAATCTCGCGGAGAGGCGCAGTGAAACAGCCTCAGTCCAGAGCAACAGGACAGGCTTACGAAACACACGCTTGCCAATACCTGATGCGCCACGGGCTGAGTCTGCTCGATAAAAACGCCCATAGTCGTCGCGGCGAGATTGATCTTGTGATGCGCGATGGCAGTTGCTTGGTGTTTGTCGAGGTGCGTTTCCGGCGCGGGCACGGCTTTGGTGGCGCGGCGGCGAGCATTACCGCCACCAAACAACGTCGTTTAATTCTCGCCGCTGAGCGTTGGATGCAATGCCGCGGCATCAAAAGTATGCAAACCGAATTTCGCTTTGACGCTGTCACCTTTGATGGCAGCGTTGAGGCGGTCAACTGGATTCAAAACATTGTTCAAGGGTAAGTCATGCTAGAGAGCATTAAAGAGAGCTTTACCGAAAGTATTCAAACCCAAATCGCGGCCGCAGAAGCGATTCCCGAGTATCTATCACAATCGGCACAAGTAATGGTGCAAAGCCTACTTAACGGCAACAAAATCTTGTGTTGTGGTAATGGCGGTTCCGCCGCGAATGCCCAGCATTTTGCGTCTTGCCTGTTAAATCGCTTTGAGACTGAGCGTCCCAGCTTACCGGCTTTGGCGCTCACCACAGACACTACCACCTTAACCGCAGTGGCCAACGACTACAGCCACGATGAAGTCTTCTCCAAGCAAGTACGAGCGCTAGGGCAAGCGGGCGATGTGCTTCTGGCCATATCCACCAGCGGCAACAGTAAAGACATCATCAAAGCGATGGAAGCTGCCGTGACCCGTGATATGACCATTATTGCGTTAACCGGGAAAGACGGCGGCGAAATGGCCGGGTTGCTTGGCCAGCGTGATGTCGAAGTCCGTATTCCCTCGCAACGTACCGCGCGCATTCAAGAAGGACACCTGCTCACTGTCCATTGCTTGTGTGACCTGATTGACCAAGTCCTCTTTCCTTCTCACGGAGAATAATTCATGCGCGTTATTATGACCTTGATATTGGCACTGACGCTGCAAGCGTGTTCCGCCATTTATTCCTCCGATCCTCGTACGACCGGAGAAGAGTGGCACGATACCCAAATTGGTCTCAATACCGCCGGGATCGTGAACAAAGCCCCGTTCAAAAATAAGCTTCGCGTTAAAGCGGCATCGTTTCAAGGGCAAGTTCTGTTAGTCGGGCAAAGCACCGACCAGGCCCTCACCCAGCAACTGGTTGAACGGGTCCGAGCCCTGGATAACGTCGATGTTGTCTATAACGAAGTCCGTGAAACGCCAATGGTTGGCTTGGCCGATATCAGTACGGATAGCTGGCTAACGACCCGCGTCAAAGCAGCCTTTGTCGCCGATGACCAGTTACGCGCGGTAAATATCAAGGTGGTCACTGAAGCCCGCGAAGTGTTTTTAATGGGCGCCGTCACCCAATCACAAGCGGACCAAGCGGTTGAGATAGCGCGCAATATTCGCGGTGTAGAAGGCGTGGTTAAGGCGTTTGAATACCTAGATGCGCCTCAATCTAAAAAAGATTAACGTTAAAAGACGTATTCTTTTGCGTGGGCCGGCATGATTGCTGGCCCTCTTATTTTCCGTCTTCATTCTTTTCTCGTCCGTTTCCACCGCATAGCATCTGCATTAGCTTTCTGATTGCCTCTCTATTTTCTTATTAAAAACAAACACGTCACATAGTCTATCCATTTAGCAACATAGGCAGATGATAATCGTAACAGTACGCATTTTTAATGTGATTTTATTGGTTATTTTGATCTCGCCTTGATATAGTTCCGCCCCCACAATCAAATGAGAACTATTTGCATAGGAGTATGACATGCATTTACGTTTAAGACCGCTCACCCTTGCTCTTATCGCCGCGGGAACGCTCAGTCTGCCCGCTCATGCTCAAGACCCAAAGCCGGTCGAGACAGTGACTGTCACCGCTGACAGCCTACAAGGCAAAATAGCGGTTAATGCCGAAGCGCTTGAAGCACGTCAGGCACAAGATCTAGAAGACATGTTCCGCGATACCGCCAGCATTAACGTCGGCGGCGGGGTTGGCACCGGACAAAAGGTCTATCTGCGCGGTGTTGAAGATACCAACCTCAACATTACCGTTGATGGTGCGGCTCAAGGTGGCTACCTGTTCCATCACCAAGGGCGTTTAAATATTGAGCCTGAATTGCTCAAACGTGTTGGCGTAGAATCCGGACCTGCTAGCGCTGATAGTGGCCCTGGCGCATTAGGAGGTAGCGTCCGCTTTGAAACCAAAGATGCGCAAGACATGCTTCGCGCAGGGCAAGATATCGGTGCCCGTTTTTCCGCCGGCCACGAAAGCGCGGCAAATGCGACCTCGGGCAGTTCCGCTGTGTATGGTCGCCTTGGCGAATCACTGGGCATTCTTGCCTACATGAAAGGTCGCAATAGTGACGACTATCGTCACGGTGGTGGTGATTTACAACCTGCTACTGCCAGCCAACAGCGAAGCTACTTGGTCAAGCTTTCGCTTCTTGAGCACGGTGATCATGATGTTCGTGTTAGCGCCGAACGTCGGACGGATGAGGGCGATTACTTTATCCGTGCGCACATGCCTGAATTCAGCCGTCAGTCACAGAGCTATCAAGAAACCGAGCGCGAAACCTTCTCTTTCCAACATCGCTGGGCGCCGGATTCTAACTGGATTGAACTGACCACCAAGCTCTATCAAAACACCCTCGACCTTGATCGCATTGAGAGCCAGACATTCAGCCGTTCACGCAATATTGGCGGTGATATTCGTAATCGTATGCGTTTCAATACCGGTGCTTTGCAGCATGACCTCACCGCTGGCATCGATATGTTCGAGCAAAAAACCGACAATATCGACTATAAAGAAGCGAATGGTCCTAACAACCAAGACAAAGCCAGAAACATTGGTGTTTTCTTGCAAGATAGAATGACAATCGGCGACCTTGGCATTGCTTGGGGTGCCCGTTTTGATGATTACCACACCGATTATGGTCAAGCAGGCGAGATCRATGGCAGTAAAGTATCACCGAACCTACAACTGAGCTATCAAGCCACTGATAACCTCCGTCTTCATGCTGGCTACGGCGAAGCCGTGCGCGGTGCCAAAACCCGCGAAGTATTGTTGATCGGTGGTGCCGTTGATGTGGAAAAAGGCTTAAAGCCCGAGCACGCTAAACAAGCTGAAATCGGTGTTGAATGGCAAGGTTATGGGATGCTAGCCGAACAAGACATCCTGAGTTTTGCAGTCACCGGCTTTAATACTCAAATAGAAAACTACCAGGCGTATGATCGCGGTAGTGACCCACACTACCTTTACAATCTAGAGGATGATGTGACGAGCCAAGGTGTCGAAGCCAGTGTTAACTGGGCGCTCAAGCAGCTCGATACCCGACTGAGCTATAGCTACGTCGACATGGAAGATGAAAATGGCGATCCTTTGGGCGACGCCATGGCAATTGGCGCGTCAGTCGGTAACACTTGGGTGTGGGATACGCAATATCAGCTAGTCGATACCGATGTGAGCTTAGGCTATACCCTTACCGGAGTGGAAAGGCTGACCGATGTGCCAGAAGGTAAACACGAGAAACCTGGTTACATGGTTCATGATGTACGCGCACAGTGGCAGCCAGCAGCGTATCAGGGGCTTACTGTTTCACTCGCGGTCAATAACCTGCTCGACAAAGAATACAGCGAGCATAGCTCGTTTACCTTAAGCAGCGGCAATAGCATGCCTGAGCCTGGGCGCGATGTTCGTTTAGGTATGAGCTACAGCTTCTAAACCACACTTAGAGAATGATCAAATAAACTAAGGGCCGATATGTTATCGGCCCTTTTTTAATCTCTTCACGCTCGCGATTGATTTGCCAAAGCACTGATGTCATCACCTTACCTTGTCGCTAAGCGTTTACTTTCAGCACTACAGCTTACGTCTCAGTAACAGCAAGGTGATCACCAGAAAAATGACACTTGGAGTGATAGCACCAATGGCCGGAGGGAGATGATACACCAAACTCATCGGCCCAAAGACTTCGTTGGCGATATAAAAGCCAAAGCCAAAAATCACCCCTGATAGCACCCGCGCACCCATGGTGACACTTCGCAAAGGGCCAAAGACAAAACTCAGCGCCAACAGCATCATCACCGCGATCGACAGCGGCTGTACCGCTTTGCGCCACAGGGCCAGCTCATAACGTGACGCATCTTGCTGTGACGCTTTAAGGTAGGACACATAACTATACAAACCCGATAGC
>NZ_MUFH01000113.1:0-7717 GCF_001996115.1 Salinivibrio sp. MA427 | reverse complement strand
GGTGTACATAGCGTGATCCCATTTCACTATCTAGATCATTTTGTACATTATTAAAGTCATAGTTCCACATTAACGTTGGTAACCGCTGCTTTAAACGTTGGGTAATCGAATTAATGTCTTGATTCATGTCTGACTCAAGGCGCTCTTTCGCAACGTGATAATTATAGTATCCGAAAACGCCCAGTAATAAGGTCGCCAATACCATTAAAACGACGGCTAGCCGCATCCCTACTTGATTCATCATTTACACCTGCATCGTTGCAGCCAAGGTCTGAGTTTGAAAACGTGCTTTATCGAAAGCTTTGAGTACAGCACGTTCTTTTAACGTCATTTTCTCACATACTGAGCCGACCCACTCCCAATTGGCATGCTCAATGTGCTTACATAACATTAACAATTCACCATAACGTCCTGATTGAGACAAGAGTGCATTTTTCGCTTCTTGGTCGAGATCAAGTTTCCCAACTAAATCTTCCATTGGCGCTGCCAACATAGCATCAAGCAGTGAAAAGGCACCAACTAAAAAGGCCTCATCAGGATCCATACCTTTTATCATTGGCGCCGCCTGTTGCATAAAAATCGCACGGAGTATCGCGGATGTCTGCAAATGAGAGCATTCTTGATGATTCATATTCGACATAATGAGTAAGGATATTAACCGACGCAACGACTCGAGCCCTAGATAGACAACCGCTTGCTTCGGGTTTGTGATCGGCTTTTTTTTCGATTTAGCCAGGATGTTCGCACTGGTTACAACTTTATAGAGTAACGAGACATCACGAGAAATCACGTCAGTGATTTCATCAATATCATGAGGACTACGATTAATCACGATGCAAGCATCTAATAAGCTGATCACGGATGGCGCCACATCATTATGACTTTTTACTTGCGGCTGTTCAAAAAAATAGCCCTGAAACAGACTAAATCCAAGTTGCTTGGCCAGCATAAACTCGTCTTTCTTTTCAACTTTCTTAGCAAGAAACCGGATGTCTGGATAATCCGACATTGTGCTAACCCAGTTCATCGGCTCCTCTTTTGCCATACTGACAGTAATGACATCAAACAGATGCAAATGCCGCTGCCAGCGGTTAGTAAACACAGTGCTGTCACCCTGTATCGTAAACCCTGCTTTTCGGTAGGCCTCTAGCTGTTTAATCAGTACAGGCGTTGCTTTGCACGTCTCCGTAATATAGAGAACCAAACGCGCGACAGGAATAGAAAAGGGTATCTCATCTAATAAGGCCGTTTCTGAGAAACTCACGACATAGCGCAAATCATCATCAAGCTCCTTTCCCGATAGAAAGTTGGCACTTAAAATCCGCGATGTTGCGGTATCTTCATCAATCGAGGGAAATTTGTTTTGTAACCCTTCACGAAATAATAAATCGCTACCCCACTGATTTTGCTTGTCGTCAAAGATCGGCTGGCACGAAAAAAAAATCTCACTCACAATGTACTCCCCCCAAAACGATCCCTTAGTACAAACTTAGACCAAAGGAAGGACTTTTGATCGTTTTTTTGATTAAAGTGAGTATGTTAAGTCCATTTCCCTACCAAGATAGTGCCTTTTACTTGGGAGAAATCATGAATTTTGCTACGCTTCCCGCAAAGACACTAAGAGGATAAATCATGGATATCTTAAACCAGCTCGCTGATGATGCCCCCGAGCACGAGCCGGATTCGTTACCGTCACTCGACGAACAAAAAGCGATTGTGRCAAAACTCAAAGCGCTTGAGGAAAAAGGCGAGCTCACCGACGACGTATTGGCGCAGTATTTTGCCGCCAAACAAAAAGACACAAGCGACGAAGAAGAGTAAACTCAACACGATAAAGTGACCTTGTCACTTTTTAAATCTATCCTATTTTGCGCTATGAGTGTGATAGCCGAGACGTGCCAATGAAAGATGTGAGCCTCGCAGGATTGATACTTGCGTGACAGGGATAGATAGCAAGTGAGCGAAAAAGATACGCCCCGAGTTCAATCTTGGGGCGTTTTTTTGGTTTACTCAGGCGCAATGCCGTCGGTTTTCGCCGCACAAATAAAATCATTTTTGTGCAGGCCTTTAATCTTATGCGACCACCAAGTCACGGACACTTTACCCCACTCCAGCAAGATAGCCGGATGGTGGCCTTCTWGCTCAGCCAGTTCAGCTACTTGGTTGGCAAACGCCCACGCCAACTTAAAGTTGCGGAAAGTAAACTCGCGTTCGAGCTGATCAATCCCATCTCGCGTCACTTTGCTCCATTGTGGGATATCTTTAAGCAGCGCCGGCATTTCCTCAGCACTGACCAATGGGGCATCAATATTACAGGCTTCACATTTCAACTCAGTTAGTTCAGACATGTTGCGTTTCCTTTTGCTGTTCTGTCTTTTTCGGTTTGGGCGGGAACAAAGGCGCATGAAGGCCCAGTTCCATGGCTTGATGCACATCAGCAATCAAATCACGTTGGCTGATGGCAAATAAGTCGTCAATCGACTCAATGGTAAAGTAAATGGGTTGCATGATGTCAATCCGATATGGCGTGCGCATGACATCTATCACTTCTAAAGGCTTACGCACCGCTTTGTCGCTATTAAAGGCGTACTCGGTCTCCGCCGGCGAAGACAAGATCCCGCCGCCATAAATGCTGCGATTGCCTTGCGCGTCACTGAGTAAACCAAACTCGACCGTAAACCAATACAAGCGTGCAAGATAGACGCGCTCTTTGGGCGTGGCCTGCTTACCGAGCTGACCATACATATGGGTAAATTCAGCGAATGCTGGGTGGGTGAGCATCGCACAGTGACCGAAGATCTCATGAAAATAATCCGGCTCTTGCAAGTAATCAAAGTCTTCTTTGGTGCGCAAAAAGGTCGCCGCGGGGAATTTTTTATCCGCCAATAAGGCGAAGAAATGGTCGAAATCAATCAATGCAGGCACGGGGGCCACTTGCCAGCCCGTCTCTCGCATTAACACTGCATTGACATCTGGGATCTGTGGCACCGTGTCATGCGGCAAGTCGAGCAGTCGTAAACCGTCGAGATATTCCTGACACGCTTTGTCTTTGATACACGCAAGCTGCCGTGTGACTAACTGTAGCCATACATCGTTTTCTTGTGCCGACCAGGCTACACGACCTAGCTCATCAAGTGGTTTGGATTCGTATTTACTCTGTTTCACGTTCACCGCCTTGTGTCGTTGTCTGGCGTAAAAATCGCGCGTAAACAGCGGCCCTTAGCCTTACGCAATGTTTCCGTTACTCACAGATTACGTCGACTTTGCAGAGAAAATCATCTCCTCACCTCGGTTTCAATTTTACCTTTGCGTAACATTTATTTTACATTGTGCGTTCAAAAGGCTGTCGCTACGGGTAATGCCTCACCCTCGAGGGATCCGCGTGCTTGCATGGCTCGTAGTGGTTGAGAAAGGCCTAACTGCAGGGACGAGTGATGAATTTACAACTGAGCGAACTGATAAATTACGACAACATTGACAAGATTCAGATCCGCGGCATTGATGGCATGTTATATCAAGCAATAGCCTTTTTGCGTCACGGCGATACGGTGGAGCAGAAGCTGATTTACCACGGCGATAAGCCCTATCTGTCCCGCAGCTTGCTAGCGGTGAAAGATGATTTTGAATGGATTAACGCCGCGCAATACGTGTYAGTCACTGACACGGCGTATGACGAAATGATAGGGCTTGGCACGGAAAAGCCTWTATCGACCCTAGAGCAGCCATTGCATTGGAAATAACTCAACAATGCCCCAACCTACGGGGCAATTTCTTCTCCATCCCATGCAAACAGCCGCCCAGTATGGCGACTGTCGAGGCCATCCAATACCGACAATAAGTAGCCAGCCGATTGGGCCGGACTGAATAATTTGCCTGGCTTAACATTGGCTTGAAATGGCGCGGATAAATGACTGTCGACGGTCCCCGGATGCAGACCAACCACGGTCAATGATTTGTCCTGGCGGCCAAGTTCAATGCTCATGCATTTGATCAGCATGTTCACCGCCGCTTTACTTGCACGATAGGCGTACCAACCGCCCGCACGGTTGTCACTAATACTGCCCACGCGCGCCGACAAGATAGCGAGCTTCGCCTCAGCGTTACGTTTCAGTTTGGCCGCTAGATGTTTGCTCAACAGCAGCGGCGCAACGGCATTCACATCAAAAAGCTGGTGCATGGCCTCACTGCTGCACGCCGCGAGGCGTTTTTCTGGGCTGACCGAATCATCATGGAGCATTCCCGAAGCAATGATCACCATATCTAAACTGTTATCATCGATGTGCTCGGCCGCTGCTTGTATCGATGCTTCATCGCGAATGTTCACCGTCACCGGGGTGACTTTTTCACTTATCTCAGCAAGTGGCGCGGGGTCACGCCCCAAGGCAAAGACTTGCTGAATGGATGGCTTGTCGAGCAATGCGCGGCAAAAAGCTTCACCCATCGCGCCACCTGCGCCGACAACCGCCACACGTTGTATAGAATCACTGTTCATTCTCTTGGCTCCTCAAACAAAAAGAGATGCAAACTGCATCTCTTTAGTTAGGGATGGGGCGATCTTGTCGATCACCGTACGTTAAAACTATAGCTTACGTAACACAACCATGAGGTAAAGCCCGCCTATCAAGGAAGCAATGATCCCAGCTGGCATTTCTTGCGGATACAGCCATTGTCGTCCTAGCCAATCGGCAAACAGCATCAATCCCATGCCAATCAATCCGGCGGTGATCATGTGCGCGCGGGCATTTTTCGCACCCCAACTGCGCGCAATATGCGGAGCCATCAAGCCGACAAAACTAAGCGGCCCTACCACCAAGGTGGCACTGACGGTCATGACCGCGACGAGGGCCAGCAACAGCATGCGGGCACGCCCTACCTTTACCCCTAGCGATTGAGCAGTTTCGCCACCGAGCGGCAAAATATCGAGCCACCGCTGACACATCAATCCCAGTGCCACCAGCACCGCCGCAACCAAGGCCAATGTAGTCACTGTGCTGTCGGTCACATAATAGGTTGAGCCTGAAATCCAAGCGAGGACTTGATACGCGCGAGGATCACCGCCCGCCATCAAGAAGCTTTGTACCGCTTGCATCAGTGCGGCAATGGCTACGCCAGTGAGCAACACCTTTTCTGGCTGGAAGCCGGTTTTGTGATTGAGTAGCACAATCAACGCCAAGGTCGCGCCCGCACCGATTAATCCGCCGACATACAAACTCAGCATAGACGCGCCCATGCCCGCAAAAATAGTGACAATCAGCCCCAGCGCCGYGCCGGCACTGATCCCCATCACCTCAGGGCTCGCCATCGGGTTGGCACTTAAACGCTGAAGCACGGCACCCGCAACAGCAAGCACACCGCCCGCCAATGCCGCCGCCAGCAAGCGTGGCAAGCGCCATTCCAACAAAGACCAATCGCCGCTGAGCGCCAGCCACTGCCAGCCCTCACTTTGACGCGATACGGTGGCAAAAATCACCACACCTAACACCAGTAACATCAACGTTCGGCCTAACGGCCAATCCTGACGCGGTGCGGGCGATCCCGATTGCATCTGTTGGCGTTGACGATTCCCCAGTGACACCCGTGGCAACAACCACAAAAGAAGAGGCGCCCCTAACGCTGCCGTCGCCGCCCCAGTGGGCACCATCATGGCCCGGCGGCCAGGTAACAGTTGGACAGCCAAATCGGTGGCTGCCAACATCAATGCGCCTAAAATCATCGCCAGGCTCAATCGGGTGATGAGCTTACGTGCGCCACATAAGCGCGCAATCGCGGGCGCGGCGAGACCGACAAAGCCAATCACGCCAATCAAGCTAACCACCCACGCGGTCAGAAGCACCGATAGCCCCAGAGCAATTACGCGGATTTTCGCCAGTGATACGCCCAAGCTTTTCGCTCCTTCATCCGAAAGACTCAAGACGTTGAGCGGCTTTAATAAGGCAAGGATCAACACGACCGCCAATCCAACACGTGGCAGTAAGGCTTGCACACTGTGCCAGTCGGTTTGCACCATCGAGCCCGCGCCCCACACCATCATGCCGTGTAGCGCTTCTTGATTCATCAACAGCAGTACAGTGCTGAGCGCACCGCAGTATAGATTTAGAATCAAACCCGCGATCACCACCACGGTGGGCGATAGGCCGCGTCGCCATGCCAGCGCAAACACCACCAGCATAGTCAGCACCCCGCCAGATATCGCCACCATCGCGCTCGACCAAGTCAATAGCCAAGGGGCATAAAGCGTAGCTAGCATCAGCGCCAAACTGGCCCCGTTTGCAACCCCAAGTGTCGACGGTGAGGCCAGTGGGTTACGCAACACCTGTTGCATTAAAGTACCGGCCAGCCCCAAACACGCCCCAGCCAGTAACGCGGTGACCAAGCGCGGCCACCAGGTTAAATGCATCACCACCCCAATCGACGCACTGTCATCCAGCGACCACAACGACTGCCAAAGCATGGAAACATTCACATCCCACTGCCCCAATTGAGTGGAGGCGAGGCTTAACAGTGCCGTCAGTAACGCCAAGGGTACCCATAATAGTTTCAGTTTCATGACTGCTCCCCTTGTTCAGGGTCGGTCAATGCCACGGTCACAAGGCGGGCAAAGCGTAACGCCGATGGAATCGCACCAAAACTCCATACGGGGTCAATCATCAATGGCGTACGTCCCGTACGTTTAACCAAATATTGCCAAAACATATTGGTCTTAAGGGTTTGCTCCACACCCGCGGGGAGCGGGCGCACAATCACCAGCTGCGCATCAAGGTCTAGCAGCTCGCGGGTGGAAACCATGCTAAACCCCCAACTATTGGTGGTGTTTTGCCACGCATTGCTGAGCCCCAATTCACTGATGGCGGCGTGATACAAGCTGTTGGTCCCAAACACCCGCACATGATTGGGGTCTAGGAACTGGATCATCAGCAGCGGAGGCTGTTCACCGGGGATCGTATCGCGCAAGCTCGCCAATTGCTGTTTCGCATTGGCAATCAGGGTTTCACCGGCCTCCGGACGGTTAGCTTCGCGCGCAATTTGCCGCGTCACGGTTTTTAACGACGTCCAGCTTAGGCCACTTTCATACAGAGGAATCGAGCTGACCGGCGCAATGGTACTTAGCTTGGGCGTCATCGCCTTAAAAATGGGCGAAATCAGAATTTTATCGGGGTGAAGCTCAGCCAAACGCTCCATATTCGGCTGGGTGCGAAGCCCAATATCGACCGTTTTTTCTGGAATGGGCGGGGCTTTCACCCACGAATTGTAATCCGCCTTTTGCGCGACCGCGACGGGCGTCACCCCCAAGGCCAATAAGGTTTCAGTTTGGGTCCAATCCAGCGAGAGAATACGAGGCGACGCGCTGACGCTCGCTGACATCATGGCCGCGGTCAGCCAGACCATAAGCGTCAGAAAAGAGGACTTGATCATACTGGCGATAACTCCCCCGGCATAGCGACCGCATAGCCGGCGGCATGATCGGCAATCGGCATTTCAATACCATAAATCGATTTGAGGGCCGACTCTTGAAACACATCACTAACCGCACCTTGAGTCAGGACTTGCCCGCTGTGCAAGGCGACAATCTCATCACAAAAACGCGCCGCCATATTAATATCGTGCACCACAATAATGATGGACTTATCCAGCTCTCGGCTGAGTTTTCGCACCAAGGTCATCACTTCAACTTGGTGGGCTACATCTAGTGCAGATAGCGGCTCATCGAGCAGTAAGT
>NZ_MUFH01000112.1:0-7722 GCF_001996115.1 Salinivibrio sp. MA427 | reverse complement strand
GATCACGACAATAAATGCAATCACTGCGCATCACGCAGTAGCAAGGGAGAATTGCAATGTCGCTGTACAACCCAATGCTGGAAAAAGATAACTGTGGTTTTGGCCTTATTGCCCACCAAGAGGGAGAGCCAAGCCACAAACTGGTTCGTACCGCTATCGCTGCACTTGACCGCATGACCCACCGAGGTGGTATCAACTCAGACGGTAAGACAGGCGATGGTTGTGGATTGCTGCTGCAAAAGCCAGACCGCTTTTTCCGCCTTATCGCTGAGCAAAATCAATGGAAGCTTAGCCGCCTTTACGCGGTCGGCATGATTTTTCTAAGCGCCGATCCAGCTAAAGCCCAACAAGCCAAACAACGCTTCGAGCAAGAAATCAACGCTGAAACCCTTTCAGTGGTGGGATGGCGAACGGTACCGACCAATCCTGACGTACTTGGAGACATCGCCAAACAGTCTCAACCGGTGATTGAGCAAGTCTTTATCAATGGTCCAGCCGGCTGGCGAGCTCGCGATCTCGAACGTCGCCTTTACATTGCACGTCGTCGCGCCGAAAAGGCCCTCACCGATGATGCAGATTTTTATGTGACCAGCTTGTCGACCCAAACCATTGTCTATAAAGGACTGTGTATGCCGGCAGATCTGCCGCGCTTTTACACTGATTTGGCCGATCTTCGCCTTGAGTCGTCGATTTGTTTGTTCCACCAGCGTTTTAGTACCAATACACAGCCGCGCTGGCCGCTTGCCCAACCTTTCCGCTACCTCGCACACAATGGTGAAATAAACACCATTGAAGGGAACCGCCAGTGGGCGCGGACCCGTGCGTATAAGTTTAACTCGCCATTATTGCCAGATTTATACCAAGCGGCGCCATTTGTGAATGAATCCGGTTCAGACTCATCTAGCCTCGATAACATGATGGAAGTCTTTCTTGCCGGTGGTATGGACTTGTTCCGAGCCATGCGCCTGCTTGTGCCGCCTGCTTGGCAAAATCATCCAGATATGGATGATGAGCTCCGCGCATTCTATGATTTTAATTCGATGCATATGGAGCCTTGGGATGGCCCAGCCGGCATCGTGATGTCAGACGGTCGCTACGCGGCCTGTAATCTTGACCGAAACGGTCTGCGTCCAGCGCGTTATGTAATCACCAAAGATAAATTTATTACCTTGGCATCTGAAGTCGGCATCTGGGATTACGCACCGGATGAAGTTGAGGAAAAAGGGCGTGTCGGGCCAGGCGAGTTGCTGGTCATTGATACACGAGAAGGGAAAATTTGGCACTCAGGTGAAATCGATAATGAGCTCAAAAGCCGCCACCCCTATCGCGAATGGCTCGATCAACACGTCCGTCGCCTGACGCCTTTTGAAGATCTGGACCCACAAACCAGTGAAGGCAGCCGCAACCTGCAAGATGGTCAGCTCAAGACGTATCAAAAGCTGTTTGGCATGTCGAACGAAGAGATTGATCAGGTGGTCAAGGTCTTGGGTGATATCGGCCAAGAAGCGACCGGCTCTATGGGCGATGACACACCAATGGCGGTGCTTTCTTCGCGTCCGCGCTGTGTCAGTGACTATTTCCGGCAAAAATTTGCTCAGGTCACCAATCCGCCTATCGATCCGTTACGGGAAAATCACGTGATGTCATTGGCGACCTGTATCGGTCGCGAGATGAACGTCTTTTGCGAGACTGATGGCCATGCCGAACGGGTTGCCTTTAAATCGCCCGTACTGCTGTTTTCAGATCTGATCCAGTTACTCGAGCTGGACGACACCTATTACCGCAATACGGTTCTCGATATTAACTACAACCCGAACGAGAAAGATCTTCACAAAGCGATCCTTGACCTTTGTGATCAAGCTGAGCGCTGTGTCCGCGATGGCACCGTCTTGGTCGTGCTGTCCGATCGCAGTATTCACAAAGACACGCTCCCAATCCCAGCCGCCATGGCCGTCGGTGCAGTGCAAAAACGTTTGGTCAGCAAGAACCTGCGCTGTGATGCCAACATCATCATCGAAACCGGTAGCGCTCGTGATGCCCATCAGTTTGCGGTGTTACTCGGTTTTGGCGCCACCGCGGTTTATCCCTATTTAGCCTACGAAACGTTGGCTAATTTGGTCGATATTGGTGCGGTCAACCAACCTTATCGTGACGTCATGGTTAACTTCCGTAATGGCATCAATAAAGGCCTTTACAAAATCATGTCGAAAATGGGGATCTCGACCATTGCGTCTTACCGCTGCTCGCAACTGTTTGAAGCCGTAGGTCTGCATGACGATGTCATTGAACTTTGCTTTAAAGGCGTCGCGAGTCGGATTCAAGGGGCAAGTTTTGACGATTTCCAACAAGACCTCATCAACCTTGCCCGTCGCGCGTGGATTAAACGCAAACCGCTTGAGCACGGTGGCTTGCTCAAATATGTGCATGACGGTGAGTACCATGCTTATAACCCCGATGTAGTGACCAACTTGCAAAGCGCGGTCCGCTCGGGTGAAACCATGGATTACAAAACCTACGCCAACACGGTCAATGAACGTCCGGTCGCGACCTTGCGTGACTTAATGCGCTTGAAAAAAGCACAAACGCCGCTTGCACTCGAGCGCGTAGAACCCGCGACCGAGCTGTTTAAACGCTTTGATTCAGCCGCTATGTCAATTGGCGCTTTAAGTCCAGAAGCCCATGAAGCTCTCGCCATTGCCATGAACCGTCTAGGCGGTCACTCTAACTCTGGAGAAGGCGGTGAAGATCCACGTCGCTTCAATAGCGAGCGTAATTCTCGGATCAAACAAATTGCCTCGGGCCGCTTTGGCGTCACCCCGCACTACTTAACTAATGCCGACGTGCTGCAAATCAAGGTCGCGCAAGGTGCGAAACCGGGTGAAGGCGGGCAGCTGCCAGGGCATAAAGTGACCGCAGAGATCGCGAAACTGCGCTTTTCCGTGCCTGGAGTCACCCTGATTTCGCCGCCGCCTCATCATGATATTTACTCAATTGAAGATTTAGCGCAGCTGATCTTCGACTTAAAACAAGTGAATCCGCAGGCACTGGTCTCGGTTAAGCTGGTCTYGGAACCAGGTGTTGGCACCATTGCCACTGGCGTCGCGAAAGCCTATGCCGATCTGATTACCATTTCGGGTTACGATGGCGGTACCGGTGCCAGCCCGCTGACATCGGTGAAGTATGCAGGTAGCCCTTGGGAGCTCGGCCTAGCCGAAACCCAGCAAGCTTTGGTGGAAAATGGCTTACGCCACAAAATTCGCCTGCAAGTTGATGGCGGCTTGAAAACCGGTCTCGACATTATTAAAGCGGCGATTTTAGGCGCAGAAAGTTTCGGCTTTGGTACCGCCCCCATGGTGGCACTCGGTTGTAAWTATCTGCGAATTTGCCATCTCAACAATTGCGCGACCGGTGTGGCAACCCAGGATGAAACCTTGCGTCGCGATCACTTTAAAGGCCTCCCCGAACAGGTGATGAATTTCTTCAAAGGCCTGGGTGAAGAGGTGCGCGAACTGCTCGCTGAGCTCAGGGTCGAGAAACTCACCGATCTGATTGGCCGTACCGACTTATTAGAGGCAGTTGAAGGCTTTACCGCCAAACAGTTGAAACTGGATTTAAGCCATATCCTTGAGGCGCCAACGCCTTGGCCGGGAAAAACCTTATATTGCAGTGAGCCGAATACGCCATTCGATAAAGCGGCGCTGAACCAGACTCTGCTGAGTGAACTGAGTGATGCGATTGAGGCGAATCGTAGCGCGAGTATTTACCGCTCGGTCCGTAATACCGACCGCTCAGTCGGTGCTAGCTTGTCAGGCGTCATCGCCAAACGCTATGGCAATGCCGGAATGGCAGCCAATCCGCTCGATATTCAACTGCAAGGCACCGCAGGCCAGTCTCTGGGGGTATGGAATGCCGCTGGAGTCAACATTACCCTCATCGGTGATGCCAACGATTATGTCGGTAAAGGCATGAGTGGCGGACAGATTGTCATCCGTCCACCGGTTGGATCGGCATTTGCCAGCCATGAGTCCACCATTATGGGTAACACCTGCCTGTATGGTGCAACGGGCGGCAAGCTCTTTGCTGCGGGTAAAGCAGGAGAGCGCTTTGCGGTACGCAACTCAGGCGTCCATGCCATTGTGGAAGGCGCAGGCGATAACGCATGTGAATACATGACAGGCGGTATTGTGGCAATTCTAGGGCGCACCGGTGTCAACTTTGGCGCTGGAATGACAGGCGGCTTTGCTTATGTGCTGGATGAAGAGGGCGACTTCCATGCCCATATCAATGCTGAATTGGTCGAGGCACTCTCACTGGAAGCTCTCACGATCCACCAAGAGCATTTACGTGGCTTAATTGCTCAGCATTTTGAGCTAACTGGCTCGGATCGTGCAAAACAGCTACTGGATGAGTTTGATCATTGGGTGCATCGCTTCTATTTGGTCAAACCCAAAGCGGCGGATGTGAATACTTTATTAGGCCATCAAAGTCGTAGCGCGACCGAGTTGCGCGTTCAGGCGCAATAAAAGGAGGGACCCATGAGCCAGAACATCTATCAGTTTATTGATGTCCAGCGCATTGATCCGCGCAAAAAAGCGATTGAAACGCGCAAGATTGAGTTCGTTGAGATCTATGAGCCTTTCACCGAGAAGGAAGTATCGGCCCAAGCAGATCGTTGCCTCGATTGTGGCAACCCGTATTGCGAATGGAAGTGCCCAGTACACAACTACATTCCGCAATGGCTAGAGCTTGCCAACCAAGGGCGGATTATTGAAGCGGTAGAACTGTCACATCAAACCAACAGCTTGCCAGAAGTCTGCGGCCGAGTCTGTCCGCAAGACCGTCTGTGCGAAGGTGACTGCACTCTCAACGACGATTTTGGTGCGGTGACTATCGGTAATGTCGAAAAATACATTACCGATAAAGCCTTTGAAATGGGCTGGAAGCCCGATATGTCACATGTCGAGTGGACCGATAAAAAAGTGGCCGTGATTGGCGCAGGGCCTGCTGGTCTGGCATGCGCCGATGTGTTAGTACGCAATGGCGTTAAACCCGTCGTCTTTGATCGTTATCCTGAGATCGGTGGTTTGCTTACCTTTGGCATTCCTTCCTTTAAATTAGAAAAGGATGTCATGCGTCATCGTCAGCGCGTCTTTACCGAGATGGGTGTAGAGTTCCGCCTCAACACCGAAGTCGGCAAAGATATTGAGATGCAAACCCTCGTGGATRACTACGACGCGGTATTCTTAGGTGTGGGAACCTATCAATACATGCGTGCCGGGCTCGCGAATGAAGATGCGCCCGGTGTCTTTGATGCCCTGCCCTTTTTAGTCTCCAACACCTATAAAGTGATGGATCTGGATCATGCGCCCGACTTTATCGATATGGCAGGGAAACGCGTTGTGGTCCTCGGTGGCGGGGATACGGCTATGGACTGTGTGCGTACCTCGATTCGCCAACAAGCCGCTAGCGTCACCTGTGCTTATCGCCGTGACGAAGAAAATATGCCGGGTTCACGTCGAGAAGTTAAAAATGCGCGTGAAGAGGGCGTCAACTTTATGTTCAACCTGCAACCGCTTGGCATTGAAGTGGACGATAACGGCAATGTCCGCGGCGTCACCGTAGTGAAAACCCAATTGGGTGCCCCGGATGCCGCCGGCCGCCGTCGTCCCGAGCCGATTGAAGGCAGTGAACACATACTGGAAGCTGACGCGGTGATCATGGCTTTTGGTTTTCAGCCTCATGCAATGGAATGGTTGGAACCTTACGATGTCGCACTAGACGAACGAGGACGGATTCAGGCGCCTGCTAAAGGTGAGATCTTATACCAAACCACGAATCCGCGGATCTTCGCCGGCGGGGATGCAGTACGAGGATCCGACTTAGTGGTCACGGCTATCGATGAAGGCCGTAAAGCGGCTGAGGGGATCATGGATTACCTCGAAGTTTAAACGCGTTAAGATCAACGACAGCATCAGAAGTGCCTCAAAGGAGGCACTTTTTTATTGTCTAATGTACACTAACGGCATTAACGCGCGAACAGGATTATAACCATGAAAATCGGCATTATTGGCGCAATGGAGCAAGAAGTCACTCTACTGCGCGACAAGCTAACCAGCCTAACGACGCACCATGAGGGCGGTTGCACCTTCTACTCCGGCACCTTACACGGCCATGATATTGTTTTGTTGCAGTCGGGGATTGGTAAAGTAGCGGCGGCCATTGGCACCAGCTTGTTGCTTTCGCAGCACCAGCCTGATTGGGTGATCAATACCGGCTCTGCGGGTGCTTTTGAGCCCTCGCTCAATGTCGGAGACGTCGTTGTGTCTTCTCAGGTTGGTTATCACGATGCGGACGCAACCGCATTTGGCTATCAAATGGGGCAGGTGCCACAGCAGCCGGCAGTATTTGAATCYGATGAAGCCTTAATGCAATTAGCTGAGAAAGCGGTCGACGCTGAGACTCATGTGGTTCGCGGACTCATTTGTACCGCAGATACCTTCGTCCACACTGACGCACATCGTCAACATATCCACACTCACTTCCCCCAAGCCGTTGCCGCAGAAATGGAAGCGGCTGCCATTGCGCAAGTTTGTGCCCAGTTCAAAACACCTTTTGTGGTAGTACGTGCTATTTCTGACGTGGTCGCAGAAAAAGAGTCACCCATGTCTTTTGAAGAATTCTTGCCTCTGGCAGCAAAAAGCTCCTCCGCCATGGTCGAAAAAATGGTGACGATGATTAACGACTAACCCGACCACGATCATGGATGCTTTGCTTAACCCGCAACAATGGATACTGTTCGCCGCCAACCACGGAAGCTTATGGGCGCTGTGGCTGGCGGTGCTGATCCACTGGTTACTGCCGCTCTCAACCCAGCACTCTCCTTTTCAATATTGGCAGCAGTATGCCGTATTGCTGGCGAGCCAAGTCAATAAAGATAACGATCCTAAACAGCAACGCAAACTCGCGGGTGGTCTCGCCTTGGCCTTGATGTGCGGCACCTTGGCTATTTTATTGATTGCCGCTCGTGAGCTCGTCTGGTCACGTCCACTCTTTGATGGGATTTTGCTTTGGCTCGCATTAGCATGGCGACCGATTGACCAATTTGGACACGCACTCGCGCAGGCCATTGATGAGCATGATAAAGGTACCTCGCGTGCATTACTTGCGACACAGGTAAACCGAGACACTGAGTCCTTGTCATTGATCGGCATCGGTAAAGCCGGCGCTGAAACGCTGATCCTCGGCACGGCTCGGCATGGCGCCTGTGTGATCTTTTACTATGCGCTTGCCGGTGGCGTCGGTGCCCTTTTATATACCAGTGTGGTTCATCTCCATCGCGTCTGGTCACCCAGCCGACTAGCCTATTATCCATTCGGCCTTGCAACCGCACGATTACTCAACCTGGTCGACACCATTCCAATGTCGCTGTTTGCGCTCGTGTTGGCGCTAGGGCGTACGCCATGGACGCATCTCAAAGCTTGCTGGCAACAAGGCCGTCGTTGGCGCACGCCAGGACCGGGTTGGCTACTCGCCTGTGCGGGAAGCCGCTTTCAATTATCTCTCGGTGGCCCGGCTATCTATCAAGGCACGAAAACCCTCAGAACCAAAATTGGCTACGGGGTCACCCCGGCGTGTTACCACCTATTGCTTTTGCGTTTAAAATTAAAACACAGTGTTTTAATTTGGCTTGCGTTAAGCTCTTTGCTTCTTATTCTTTAAGGA
>NZ_MUFH01000111.1:0-7724 GCF_001996115.1 Salinivibrio sp. MA427 | reverse complement strand
ATCATGATGGTTACTACAATGAGCTTTCTGATCACTATCCGGTAATGATTCAGTTTAAATATCAATAGTGTGATTGAGTGATCTCATTCAGTTTTTGCCGGAAAACGGCAAAAACTCGCTGGAAAAAACGGTGAGCCTTAGTTGGTTCACTGTTTATATGCTGCATTTAATATGCCCAGTAGCACCATGGTTGCAAGGCTGACGCAAGTGATGATGGGAAGAGGTGGATAATTAAGTGTTAATGTCGCTAATAGTGACGCGAATCCATATCCGAGCGTATGCGCCATAGCGATATAACCACTGACTTTCCCCGGTTCATTGTCGAGCCTTTGCATCGCTTGGCTAGTATAGGCAGGGATCAGCAACGCACAGGCCCCTGATATTACGAGCATAGCAACGATTAATGCGCCCAGGGTAGGGAGTAAAAGTAAGCTATAACCTGCAACTAAGCTGATTGCGCCGATGCCCAGCATGTGGCCGATGCTTAGACGCTGTTTTTTTACCACCAACACTTGTACGGTGAGCGTTGCAATGCCGCTTAAGGTAAGCAAATAGCTCATCATCTGGCTAACTTTACTGGCAGACCATTCGGTGATGGTATGGAGTATCGGCGTGAGGTTGTATTGCAATAGGGCAATTGCTGCACACACGGCGAGTCCATATCCCATATAGGGCCAAATAGCTTTTGGCGCCAGCCACTGACTGACAGGCGAGCTTGATGTATCTTTCTGGCCCTCACGGTGAGGCATGAGGCTGATAACCAATGTGGCGATTAATGGCAGTAATAACATCAGCACAAGTGAGGCATACGGGCTGACGATTAAAACCGCCGAGGCGATTAATGGGCCGGCCAAGCGACCGAGACTTAAACCAATACTGATTGAGGTGATCGCCTGCATGCGGCGTGCCTCGCCAGCGAGTAACACGGCCCAATGCTGATTGGCGGGAACCATGCCCGCCACGGTTAAGCCATACACGACTCTTGCCATCAGCGCTAATGCTAACCAAGGCCATTGGTTGAGGCTGTTTTGCGCGCCCAGAGTGGCGATCAGTAACAGGACAAAGCTAATAGCCATGCCGATTAAGGCTTGAAGAACCACAAATTTGGGGCCGTACTGATCGCTTATACGTCCCCAAAAAGGCGCAGCAGGGAGAAAGAGTACACTACCCACCGCTATGATCACCGCCCAGGTTGACAATGAAAATCCGCCTTGTGCCACTAACAGTGGCAGCGAGACCAACAGCCCGTTTTGTCCAATGCCCATCAGAGCAGCAATAGACGTTAAGGTGATAGGCTGCCATTTAGCGGTCTGTGTCGCGGGCTTTGTTTGTGTGTACGCCATTACCAGCCTGCTACCTTTTGCATCTGAGCTGACTGTGTGGAGGACTCAGTCAGCGTCCAGTCGAGTAAGCCGTGATGATGCGTAATGTCGTATAGGGGCGTGTCGCTAATCGCATTAATAATGGTTGCTGCCCGCCAGGCCGCGAGACTCAATTGTGGCTCAATAATACCGTGACAATGGGTGCCGACATTCATCATATATAAAGCGAGTGAACTGCCTTCACGCATTTTTACTCGGTAGTGAGCATTCACATTCGGTCGTCCCTCGTCATCAAGGTCGAGGTGGTCGCTTAAAGTATCGAGGCACTGAGGGAGTGCGCGAGAAAAACCAGTACACAAGATCACCACCTCTGCATCGAGTGCTGTGGTTACTCCGGTCAAGGTAGCTGTGGTCGCTAACTGGTAACCTGCTTGGTGTGATTGCATCCCAGTAAGCGTTTGTCCTGGAAGCAGTCGCCACCATTGCGGGGACCGGCGCACATATTTATCGTGATACAGGCGTTGATACAGTCCTTGCAAGCAGTCGTCGGTAATCCCATCACTGGCAAGCTTTTGTTGCGCAAGCTGAGTGTGTTTGATCTTGGGGTCGAGGCTATGAAACTGCTCTGCGTAATCAGGGATAAAATACTGATCAGTAAAAGGGTTCTCATCTAATCCTTGCAGATTAGGACGGCGAGAAATCCAATCAATATGCGCTACTTTACCAAATTCACCATCAAAGAGATGCTGGAAGACATCGGCACCGGTTTGACCACCACCAACAATGGCAACTTTTTTACCCCTTAAGTCCGGTTGTCGGAGGGCAAGTTCACTGGCATGAAAGACCCGCTCACCCACAAATGGCGCAGCACAGTCAGGCATAAACGGTTGGGTACCGGTGCCAACGATCAAATGATCGCAGCTCAATTGTCCGTGTGGCGTACTCACCGCGAAGCCTGAGCCGTGAGGCATGATATTCAGTACTGGCGTATCGAATTGGGTGTTGGGAAGCTGATGAGCCACCCAAGCCATATAATCAGAAAACTCTAACCGCGATACCGTCTGTTCGCCCCGCGCGGTAAAGGGATAAAATTTTTTGGTCTTAACCAGGTAATTAATAAAGGTGTAAGGGCTCGTTGGGTCGACGGCCGTCACCATGTCTTTTAGGTATGAGGTTTGCATTTTCGCATCATCCAGCAACAAGCCGGGATGCCACGCAAACCGTGGCTTTTGCTCAACAAACAAATTCGAAATGGACTGACTGTGGGGAGCCAGCAGCGCCGCCGCACTGAGATTAAAGGGGCCAAGCCCTACACCTAAAATAGAATAATGCCTTGTCATAACTGCATCCTTATTGCGCATAACGTGCGAAAAAGTCGTTACGCTCACATTGCATCAGTGCAGCGCGCTTATGGGGAAAATCGAATTCTTTTTGTTTTTTCATGCCCACACCGCGAGCAATTCGGGCTACGCGCCAATTTGTTGCATTAGGCTCACCCATTACGTTTCGGGTACGAGGCTCGGCTAAGAAACAGTAATGGATAATAGATTGCGCCCAGGTATTAAAGTATTGGCGACCCAAAAAGTCGGAATTACCGACTAACATATGCATACCACGATCGAAAGCATCGACATCGTAGTAAGGTCCAAGCCGGTCTTCCGCGACCCAATAAATTTCAAAGTAGCCGAAAGGCTTTCCATCAAACTCGCCAATCACGGGGAGCAAGTGCGCATCGTGATGGGCCTTTTGCAGATATTGGCGATGAAACTTGAGCGAGCCCTCTAACTCCCAAATCGGGGCAATATCCGGATGGTTGTGCCAGGCGTGAAAGCAAGCAAGATCGCGTTTCGTTTCTGCTGGACGTAGCGTTAGTGTGCGCTTGAGGTGATAAAAGTAGCGACGATAGAACACGCCTTGTGGTTTCTCAGGTCGCGTTGGGTGGGTTAAACCGTTCTCTGCGGTTTGGTATACCTCATTGGAGGGTGACTGAGCTTGGTGCCAAATCGGGCAGTGTTGTTTAAACTGCGACAGTGTCAGTGGTGTGCAGGGGGCGACGACGGATTGCAGAGCGTGAGGATAATCACTGGCATACAGTGCTTGGCACTGATGCTGATAAAAGGCGTGCTCAACCGCCGCCCACCAGAGTGATTGATCATTGCAATAGCGCGTGGTTAGCGTTGCGGTGTCATTGTCCGGTTTGTGCAGCACGAAGGTCGCTTTGGCTTGACCATGTTCCATCACGTCGATGAGGTGATAAGACGCGTCGAGCGAGTGGCTGCGAAGCCCCACGGTGCGATCAAGATTGACCGGTTTAAATACGCATGAGCCCAGTGCGTTATCACCATAAAATGGGTTATCGATATCCGTGTAAATTTGGCTGGGATCGGCCAGTGTCGCTTCATTGTGATCGGCGAGGAAAGTGTGGAAGTTCCGTTTCCAGTGCAGGGTCGGCGAGTCGAGAAGATAGTCATACAGGCGGCTATCCACAGGATGGCTCGCTCGCCAAGTTGCGAAAGCTTGACGGCATACCTGCCACAAACGCTGCTCGGTGACACCGGTGGCTTCGCTGATCGCGGAAAGTGTATTGATTAGTGTATTACCAATCAGGTAGTAGCTCAGATACGGATCAACCTTGTCGGTTGGGACGTAACAGCTTGGTAACCCTTCACTGAATGCATCGGGGAACAGCGCAGGGGCAGGGTCGGTGACCCAAATACCTTGGCAGTCTCTGTACATCATGGCGCTAGGCAAACCGTGCGCGGTACGCAGCAAGATATTTTGCTGATGGGCCAGTAACAAGATGCCATAATCGCTGCGTGCCAAACACAGGGGATACAGAATATGGTCCAAGAAGGCGGCTAACCAATGATGTGCGGCGTCGTGCTGTGTCCATTGATGATGTTGTGCGGCTTGCGCGATCAGCGCGCCAATTTGGCTGCCTTGCCCATGTGGCTGGTTGATACTGGCGAGCAGGTGGACATCTTGATCGGCTTGGTGGGCGAAAATATTGTCGCGCAAGCTCACCAGAGGCAGTGATAAAGGCTCACCTTGCGCGGACAAAATAGTGCACCAGACCGGCTCTTCGATAAAGGTCGTCGTGGCGGCTCGCTGCTGCAGCGTTTGTCCGGGGGCTGCGTTGAGCATTTTACTCAGTAAGGCACCACGCTTGGCTTCAGTGGCGGTTAATAGCCGTACCGAGTTAGTGAGCTTGACAGGTAGAGAGACTTTTAACATCCACTGATGGTCGGGATGATAGATGGCGCGTGACGATGAGGTGGCCAGCCAGCCGCTACTGGTCAAGGCTAAATCAATCACGCTGTTTTTGAGTGCTCGAGCGTCATTACTGTCACGCCATGCTTGCGCTTGTAAAGGATGCATGGGCAAGGGAAGCCAGCCTTGCGACAAATTGGCCGTATGGGTTAAGCCCACGCTATCGACAAACAAGGATTGCAAGGTGTCGAGTACATCATGGTTAACCCCTTCACCTGTCCATTGCCCCGGCGCAACCGCAAACCATTCAATCGCAAATGACTCCGCAAATTCGGGTAGATACGCCTCTTGCTGTTCGGGCGTCAGTGGTTCATTGCTCTTGGGGGCAGGGTGCATGCTATGACCGCCGGTCAGAGACTGCTCCGATTCGATAAAACGCTGTGGCCAGCGGTCAGCGAACCTGTGTTGCCAATGTGCTTCTGCTCGCTGTACATAGGCGTCAGACTGGCTAACACGTGATGCAAAGCGGTCGAGACGCTCGCCACTGATCTCAGGCACTGATTGCGCGATACGGTAAACCGCATCGGCAAAGGTAGTACGGACAGTTTCACCGTCGCTACCGCGCCACAGTATGTCACCTTGATAACGATGACGGCCGGCTGCTGAGGTGTAGGTGAGCGGTAATAATAATTCGCCGTGTTCACACGGGAAACTGGCGTGGTCAGGCTGACCTTTTATCACACGCGTGTGTGGGTGCTCGACAAACAACGCATTGAAAAACGCATTCAAACTCAGGGGATGTGTCATGACAACTCCTTACAGACACGGGCTTACTAAGGCAATGTTGTGGTGCAACTATGAGTGAAACAAATTAGGAGAAAAGGCGCCCAGCGAGGACTGGGCGCGAAAAGGAATACAATTAAAACGTGGCGCTGTAGCTCAAGCTAAAGGTACGCCCCACACCGGCGTAGTCAAACATGTCGGCGCTAGCGAGGCCGCTATAGACTTTCTGAGCTTTTTGGCTCCAAATCGTTTGATAGTCTTTATCAAACAGATTTTGGATGCCGAAATTAATTTGGCCGACTGGCAACGTGTAGTAACCATTGAGGCCGACAAGCTCATAGCCCTCAAGGCGGTCGCCATCTTCATCTGACAGATCGCCAACGTGTTGGAGGTTGAGCTCTGTGCCCCAATCGAAGTTATCGTAACCCACTGCCGCCATCGCGGTAGAAGGGCTCGCATTGTAGATACTCAGCTCATCCCAATGGCCATCATTCTTGATTTCGCTCTGCACTAAGTGGCCCTGTGCACGGCTATACCAAGTGTCAGTGAGGTAGTATTTGATTTGCCCTTCGAGGCCATAAATACGCTGTTTGTCACTATCTAAGGTGACATCGAGATCGCTGTTGTATTTGTACGACTTGTCCGAAATTGAGTAGTACGCGGCGACTTGCGCGTTGTAGTCTTGTTGCTGGGTTCGCCAGCCTAGCTCAAAGGAGTTGGTTTTTACGCCGTCCAATTCTGTGTTTTGAACACTCACGCTATTGGTGAGGGTGCCGCCTGAATATTTGCCTTTGCCGTAGAATTTGCCTGGGTCCGGCATATTAAAGCCTTGACTAAAGTTGGCCCAAACTTGTTGGTTGTCGGTCAGGTCGTACTTGAGTCCCGCATTCGCGAGCCAAATGTCCTTGTCTGTGGTGCCGCCCGGGATGGCATCAGCATTGGGTAATAAACCGAGGAGTATATAGGCTTGCTGGGTAAAGCCGATAAAGTCACTGCCTTTGTACTTGGTGTACTGGTAGCGCAATCCGGCAAAGGCATTTAACTTATCGTTAACGGCCCAGTCTGCTTGAGCAAACACACCGGCATTTTGGGTATCAAAGTCAGGATAACGACCGATCGTGCCTTTTTTCTCAAACTCTAAACCATGGCTTGTTGCACTGGTTGTTGAATCATAGACGTATTGCTTGGCGCGAAATTCTTCCTTGCTGTAATCCAACCCATAGTTCAGCGTTAAGTTATCCCAGTTTTTCTCCAGTAAGACTTTTAGGCCGTAAACATCGTTGCTTTGCTCTGAGCCGCTAAATAGACCGTTACGCGGAAACGGGAAATAGCCGAAGGTTTCTTCTCGATAATAGGCTTGCGCGAGCAAAGCATGATTTAGCACATTGGTATGGCTATATTGGGTGTTGAGCATCAAACGTTCAGTGAATGGTTGCTCATCCAGTTTGAGCCCTTTACGACGCTCAACGTCACTTTTTAGATCGGTCGTATCTTCAAACCAGATCCCGTAATCACTGTCTTGTTGACTGTCATAGTATTGAGCAGTTAGGGAAAGGTGCTGTTCGTCGTCAGGGCGGTAATCCAAGCTACCCATCACATCAATGCTGTCATTGAATTGGGTATCGGTTTGGGTCACATCGGGCAGGATAGGATCGCCATTGCCGTCGTAGGCCGCGCCTTTGCCTTCATACGCCATGGATAAGCGCCCTTGCAAGGTATCACTGCCACCGGATACCGCGACCGCGGCTTTTTTGGTCAGGTCGTCGCTGTTGTTGAACCCAGTGGTGACGCCGGTATGAACCTCAAGTTGCGCATCACCCGCTTCACCTCGTTTGGTGATGATATTGATAATACCGCCGGTTGCGCCCGCGCCATAAATGGAGGTCGCGCCTGACAGTACCTCAACACGCGCGACATTAAAGGGGTCGATACTATCCAATTGGCGGCTGATGGTACGTGCAGCATTCAATGCGACACCATCAATCATGATTTGCGCGCTGCGGCCACGTAAATTCTGTGAGGCGTTGGTACGTGCGTTGGTGCTGCCAAAGTCAAAGCTTGGGATCAGCTTCCCGAGCGCGCCTTTTAATGACTCACCGCCTTGAATTTCACGGGTTAATTCTTCATTGGTGATTACCCAGTTGGTGCTGGCGGAATCGGCAATGGTCGTTTGAATCTTACTACCGGTCACAATGATGGTTTCGGTATTGGCCGCAGAAGGGGCGGCATGGGCGAGATGGGCACTGATTACTAACGCCAGAGGCGAGAGCGAAAAGCCGACTGCTTTTATGGTGTTCATAATTATCCTTATTCGTCACAACACTGCAGGGTTGGTGAGGCTACATCCCTGCAGTACTACTGAATCACTACCTTTTTCCTATCATCAAATGATAATGGATATCATTATGA
>NZ_MUFH01000110.1:0-7740 GCF_001996115.1 Salinivibrio sp. MA427 | reverse complement strand
GTCCTAACTTTGGGTCAATGGATGAGCAAGATTATTTGGTTCAGCGCTCTAATCCGGCACGCCCAACGCTAGTATGCCGAGAATGCGGGGCGTTTCCTCCTCTGCTCAACAACCAGCAAGTTCATGCCGAGTTGATAGCCCAACGTCAACTCCATGCAGATGGACTATGTGCCTGTACCAACCCCGCCTGTGAGCACTTAGGTAAGCCAGTCTTAACCTACCGTCACTGTTACCATGCCTTTGGCTACAGCGGCGATAGACAACGTTATCGGTGTAAAGGCTGTCAAAGTACCTTTGTCGACCGTTGGTCTGGGATTAACAAAAAGAGTGAGCTGCAACAAAAGTTGCTGGCCTTCCTTTTCACGGGCCATACCGTGCGAGAGATCTGTCGTCGGCTTTCTCTCAACCCAAAGACCTTTTATGATCACCTGAATCAAATAGCTGCGCGTTGTCGACAAAAACTTGCCGCGTACGACACACGCTTTTTATCTGATACCTCAACAGGCCACCTCGCGAGTGTTCATGCACCGCTGCAACCTAACAGCGAAAATGGCGTACAATGGCTAGCGACCGGAGAGGCGCATAGCGGCTATATTTTGCTTCAAGATGTCAACTATCATTCGTATGATCATGACCATCTCACCGAGCATCATGACCCGTATCAAGACGCTTGCCGCTTTATGGCGACCACCAATGCAGGCCAGCGCTCGGAGCCAACACCACGCCCTGACGGCTTACTGGGTCGCGTTGACGCAAAATACCGAGAGGTGTTTTCACGCTCAAATGTGGAAGACCCTTACACCCAGCCGTTGCACTTTATTTACCCTAATCGTGGTACCCTGATTCGTCCTCAATACACCACCTATGCCCATTATTTAAACCTCAAGCCTTTTATTGATCATKGGCAACACATTGTGGTGTTTTCTCCGCAGGAGCCCTTATTGCGCTCGGCTTGTTTATCCGTTTTCGAAGCCGATATTCGTGACAAACGGGTAAGCCATGTTTACGTCGAGCAAGATCCTTATTGGCAACCCGGCTCAGAGCCAGAAAAAATTGATATTGTGTTACTCAGTTGGTGGCGCGATCGCTGGGCGTTTACGCGCAGCGGTGCAGGGAGCAAAGCCATTTGCGATCATGGGCAAAATAAGGGCAGAGAAGCCTATTGGTTAACCCATGCAAGCTGTGATGCGATGAAGAAATATCAACAACACTTCCATCAGCAATTTGCACTGTTGGTTAATGAGCCACGACGCCGTTTACGCCCTGGAGGGTTACTGCCGTTACTTGATATTTACCGTGCCTGGCACAATTTGTGTTGGCAAGATCACGCCCACGTCACGCCTGCTCAGCGTCTTGGATTAACCCTCGAAACCCAGTTAGGTACCGCACTGTTTATTCGTCAGCGCAATAATGTTCGCCTCACAGAAGCAGGTGAGCGTTTATTTCCCTATGCAGAAACTATGCTGCAAACTTGGCAACGTGCGCAACACGATGTCAGTGCCATACAAGCCGCCAGTAGCCAATTAACATTTGGGGCGTCACCGATGTTATGGGAGCTTGATGGCGTAAGCGCATGGATAAATCAGATAGGTGCAGACCATACCGACTGGCTACTCCGTGCTGAATCAACGCCAAGGCAATTACTCGCTCGCCATTTAATTGAGAAGCGCATCGACGCGGGCCTAACGTCAGAGTTACCAAAACTTGAAGGGCTGCAGTCTCATCACCTTGGCAATTATCAATTACAGTTGGTCAGCCACGTCGCTCATCTTCATCTGGATAAGAGTGATGAGCTACCGCTTATCTATCTTGACTGGGGCACACAATTTGCGAGTGCACAAAGCCAAATAGCGCAGTTACAGCGCCCACCGGTGTTACACACCCAGTCGTGCCACCTAGCGTTAAACTATTTGCTCACACATGGCGGCATCGCATTTCTGCCTTCCTTGGCGATTCAACAGTACCTAGACAGCAAACGACTTCATTTAGTTGATAAAGTACAAGCGCTTACCCATCCTCTTCACCTTATCTGGCTGACGAACAACGATAAAAGCAATTTAATCAGTCAGTTAATAGAATCAAACGGTCAGCTTTACGCCGGTTAAAAAAACGGTCGTTTGCGGCGAATTTCACTAGTCGGTGGGGCATTTTTCGGCTATCTTAAAATTGTTAGGCAACAACATACTGCCTAATCATCCGGCTACACGTAGCCTTAAAAATCAACAAGCGTTAGGAAAGCACCACCATGGCACAGTGGGATCAATGGTTAAAACACGGCTCTCAACAAAAAGAGAAGTTTAAATCTCGCCACCACGACGATTTTGATGACGATATGTCACACGGCAAAAAAGGCAAAAAACGTCAAAGCAAACGCGCGCACCGACCTCAGCAAGAGGACAGCTACTTCGGTGATGACCGCTAACTGCGTTGATACGTTTGTCGTCAAAATTAAAAAAGGCAACGCGTCGGTGTTGCCTTTTTGTTGCCACTTATCACCGAGACGGTGTTAGGCTTGCATCGTTCGCCAATGGGTATCGAACGCCGTTAATACGGCATGCGTCGTTTGCCACAGTGGGTTTTGCTTGAGTGTCTGCCAATCAATCGGCGTCCGTACGCGGAGTGCATCTGCCATTGGCACGGATTGAATCGGTAATGCATCTAAAACCGACACCGCACTTGCGCGATCATTGCAGATCAGCGTCATATCACACCCTGCATCCAGTGCTGCCTTAGCACGAGAAGGGGCATCACCAAACACATGCGCCCCACCCATGCTTAAGTCATCCGAGAAGATAATCCCTTTAAATCCGAGTTGCTGACGCAAAATATGAGTTAGCCAATAGCGTGAGCCACTGGCAGGCTGTGTATCATGCTGCGGATAGACCACATGCGCAGGCATAACCGCATCCAATAAGCCTTGTTCAATAAACGCTTTAAAAATAGCGAAATCAGACGACTGCAGAATATCGCGCGGATCTTCAGGGGTGACTAAATGAGAGTCTTCTAACACAGCACCATGCCCCGGAAAATGCTTCCCGGTCGTTGCCATGCCGGCACGGCGCATACCCATTGAAAAGGCGCTGGCGTATTGTGTCACCACCTGCTGTTCTTCACCGAACGCGCGATCTTTAATGGCAGCGCACGCAAAGCCGCGATCAAGCACAGGTGCAAAGCTCAAATCAATCCCATGCGCAATTAACTCGGCGGCCATCAACCATCCAGCTTGCTCAGCCATCTCTGTGGCTGCACCAAGTGCATGATAAGACTGTGCGGCCGGGATCGGCGTAAATGCCTCTCGAAAGCGTTGAACGCGTCCACCTTCTTGATCCACCCCAATTAAGATATCTCGGCCTGCCGCCGCACGAATAGACTGTGTCAGTGCGCGAAGCTGCGCGGAATCGTAATAGTTGCGGGCAAACAAAATCACGCCACCGACGCTCGGATGCGCGAGAATTTCTTTCTCTTCATTATCGATTTGCTCTGCGTGCACATCGAGCCAAACGGGTCCCATTATGTCTCCTTCATCCTGCGTTTATCACAGACGAATAATCAAGCACTTTGCGAGATATCGCAATCTGTTTATACTCGCTGTTTGTGTATACCCATTGCGCATTACTGCTATCGTACCGTCGTCATTATGCAAGGAACAGCCACATGTCATACTCTGGAGCCGATATCTATATTGGTGTCATGTCAGGAACCAGTTTAGATAATATCGATGCCGTCGCTGTCAGGTTTAACCAAGCCGGTCAAGTCGAGTCAATTGCGCGACACAGTGATCCGATACCGCAAGACATCAAAGCCACGGTGATTACGTTAAGCCGAGGTCAGCCTGTGTCAGTGACAACGCTCGGTGAGCTCGATCGTCGCTTAGGCGAATGTTATGCCGCGGCGATTAATTCCTTGCTCGAACACGCCGCCTTATTGCCTAAGCATGTCGCCGCGATAGGCTGTCATGGACAAACGGTGTATCACCAGCCAAGTGGGGATTACCCGTTTACCATGCAACTTGGCGACGCCAATGTGATTGCCGCTCGAACCGGTATTACCACTGTTGCCGATTTTCGTCGCAAAGATATGGCGTATGGTGGCCAAGGTGCACCACTGGTGCCCGCATTTCATAACGATTACTTTTCCGATAGCGAACAACCGACTGCGGTGGTCAATATCGGCGGCATCGCCAATGTCTCAATGATATGCCCTGATCGCCCGTTATATGGCTACGACACCGGACCCGGTAACATGCTAATGGATGCGTGGACACAACGACATCGCCATCAAGCCTATGATCGAGATGGTGAATGGGCGGCAAGCTGTGCGCCTTATCAGCCCCTGCTCCACCGGCTACTGTCGGATGCTTACTTTTCTCGCCCTGCGCCCAAAAGCACAGGTCGAGAATATTTTAACCTCGACTGGCTCGACCGTCAGTTGCTCGCGTTTTCGCTCTCCCCCGATCAGGTACAAGCAACACTTTTGGCACTCACCGTTGAGAGTATCGCCATGGCCATACGACCGCTAAAGCGCGGACGCATCTTTGTTTGTGGTGGGGGAGCACATAATCAAACGTTAATGCTCGCGCTGCAACAAGCCATGCCCAACTGGGCAATCGCTCAAACCGATGAAGTCGGGATCCGTTGTGACGATATGGAAGCCATTGCCTTTGCATGGCTTGCTAAACAAACACTCAACCACCAGCCTGGCAACGTCCCTGCCGTGACCGGCGCCAGCCAAGCGTGTTGCTTAGGTGCCATCTATCTACCCTATTAAGGAACATCAATGACAGCCCCCAGCGTCGAGCAACTCAAGCATTTATTATCCGAAACGCGTAATCCCAACACTTACGGACTCGATCAGCAAGATACACTTGGCTTGGTGACCATGATTAATGCCGAAGACCAAGGCGTCGCACTTGCAGTCCAATCACAACTTCCCGCTATCGCTGACGCTGTCGACCACATCGTAGCCGGGTTTAACGCGGGAGGCCGGCTTATCTATATTGGCGCGGGCACCAGTGGACGCCTGGGTGTATTAGATGCCGTTGAGTGCCCGCCTACTTTTGGGGTCGGACATGAACAGGTAATTGGCCTTATTGCCGGAGGCGAAAAAGCGATGTTTATCGCCCAAGAGGGAGCGGAAGATGATCCAAAGGCAGGTGTCGCGGATCTAGACGCCCAACACCTCAGTTCGAAAGATGTTGTCGTCGGTATTGCCGCCAGTGGCCGAACGCCGTATGTGGTTGGCGCGCTTGAATTTGCTAAGCAACAAGGTGCTGTCACCATCGCCTTATCATGTAACCCCAACGCCACGATCAATTCGCATGCTGATATCGCGATAACGCCCGAGGTCGGCCCAGAAGCGCTTACCGGCTCAACCCGTATGAAGTCTGGCACCGCGCAAAAGTTAGTACTAAACCTATTAACCACTGCCGCCATGGTCAAAATCGGTAAGTGTTATCAAAACTTAATGGTCGATGTAAAAGCCACCAATCAAAAACTGGTGACACGCTCAACCCTGATCGTGATGGAAGCGACAGGTTGTGATGAAGCGACCGCGGTTCAGGCTCTGTCCCATGCCGACGGTGAGGTTAAGGTAGCCATTTTTATGGTGTTAACCGGGCAGGATCCGCATTTAGCAAGAAAGCATATTGAGCAAGCTAAAGGACATTTACGCGATGCACTCGCGATGACGCCACAACGCTGATCCTCATAATATCCGTCGCTCTTGCGAACGATAGCTCATACAAACGATAGTTCTTACAAACAATAGCGCTTACAAACGATAGCTTTGCGAACGACAGCTCTTACGAACAACAGCGCTTGCAAATGACAGCGCTAGTAAACGACAGCCTCGCGAACGGTTTACACTTTTTGAGATCCACCTATCCAGATGAAGAGCGCCGATTTCGTTCGCGTATCACTGTACTCGGCTGCGCACTGTCCATACGTTCCACGTACGCTTGGTATTGGCTAAACGGTAAGGGGCGTGAATAGTAGTAGCCCTGCGAAACGTCCACACCATAACGCCGAAGCAAGCTCTCAGCCTCTTCACTCTCAACCCCTTCGGCAACCACCATCACCCCTAACGATCGCGCCATATCGGTGGTTGCACGAACAATACTTTGGTGGCGGCTACTTTTGGGAAGATCTCGCACAAAGCTGCGGTCAATCTTAAGCTCAGTAAAAGGCAATTGAGATAGAAAGTACAAAGACGAATACCCTGTCCCGTAATCATCGATAGAGACTTCAATACCGTTTGCCGATAGATCTGCAATCAACTGCTTGAGCCAATTGTAATCTTCCACCATGATCGATTCGGTCAGTTCGAGTGAAATTAAATTCGTGGGTATATGGTACTCTCGAGCCAGTTCAACCACACGATTGGCTAAATCAGGGATATAGATATCAGACGCACTAATGTTGACCGAAAGCCGACGACAGTGGCCACGGTTAATAAGCTGCGCTTGCTGCTGAAAAGCACGCTTAATCACCCAAAGGGTAAGACTATTAATAATCCCGACATCCTCGGCCATTCGTACAAACACCTCAGGCGATATCTGGCCATACTCTGGGTGCGTCCAACGTGCCAGCACCTCTGAGCCATGGATAGAGCCTGTGCGTAAATCAATTTGCGGTTGGTGATAGAGATCCAACCCATCATTCTCAATCGCATCTCTCAAATCCGTGACGAGCGAGACATGTAGCTGATGGTGTCGCTGCTCATGAGAATTAAAGTGCGCATAGCTGCCAACAAAAGGACGGTGCTGGTCAATGGCATTTAACGCTCGGCTAATAAGTAATCCTGGATGCTCACCATCGGTTGGATAGTGACAAACACCGATACGCACATTGACTTGCGTAACAAAGGATCCCACGCATAAATCACCATTTAAGCTATCAACTACAGCAGTTAGCACCTGGTCACACGTCTTGCGATCCACATCCTCAATTAAAAAAGCAAACACCCCTTCTTTTAGGCAGCCCAGGCGGTGGCTGGGCATATCACTGTCCGTTTTGATCGCTTGTACCGGCTGAACCGCTAAGGTGTCATTCATACGTGCAGCAATCGCATTGATATATTCATCGCGTGCACTTTCATCTAGGTAAGGCAATAAATTGTTATAGTTATCAATCGATAAACAGCACAAATTGAAATTGTTGTTGCGGCTAATGAGGTCGCTGATCACCATGTGCAATACGTTGTTATTAGGAAGACAACTCAAGGTATCATGAGTCAGCGCTCGCATTTCCTGCATCCTTTGAAAACGAAACCGCTCGGCAAGCGCCAGAGAAAATAGAATCATGGTTAGCGCAAGCGCGAGCATCAAGACATAACTTGACAACAGAGTGTACTCAATGTAATTCAGCATCAGTGCGTAGAATGTCAGTCCGCCAGCCATTGCGGGTAGCCAACACAAAATAAATAGAAACAACCAGTATTTACTCGGCTGCCATTGCTGCCACAAGTAATAAATAATCACTCCGTAGACTGGGATTTGCGCAATGAGAACAAAAGAGGCAGACATATAAGCCGGCGTAATAAAGCTCAGTAATGCGAGACCGAGCAGCCCACCCGTCGTGATTAAAAATAGAGATCGCGCGCGTTGATGAATAGGACTACGCGTAAAATCTAAGAAAAAATAGGTAAACCATAACCCGACCGTTAATAAACAAACAGTGAGTGCCACCAAGTGATTACTGATAAATATCTGGACAAAATCAGGGACAAAGTAACGACTAAAGC
>NZ_MUFH01000011.1:0-27130 GCF_001996115.1 Salinivibrio sp. MA427 | reverse complement strand
CCGTCGGCAGCGATGTCAAATCACGGTTAAAAAAAGGGGGGCATGGCTCCCCTTTCTTTTTAGCCTATGGCACTATGCCTAGCAAAGCCGATGTGTCCCACACTGAATAATGCAAAGGACCCCAGACGTGAAACACCTGTATTCTGCTCTCATATTGCTATTCGTTCTCGTTACCGCGCCGCAAGCCATGGCGGAGAACTATATTTCTGATGAATTATTTACCTATATGCACTCTGGCCCTGGTACACAATATCGCATTATCGGCAGTGTTGATGCAGGCGATAAAATCACTGTACTCAAGCGCGACCAAAATGCGGGCTATTCGCAAATTGTCGATAGTCGCGGCCGTAAAGGCTGGGTGAAAAGTGACTTCGTCACCACTCAACCTGGCTTGAAAGAACGTGTACCTGCGCTTGAAGCCGAGCTCAAAAAAGTAAAAACAGCCTTATCGAGTGCACAGGATGATGCCAAAGCACAACAAAAAGGGTTGGTTGAGTCGCTTAAAAAGCGTAATGCGCAAATCGAGAAGCTAGAAACACACAGCAGCGAACTCAATAAAAAGCNGATGACTTATTAATGCGCTGGTTCACCTACGGCGGCATGGTGGCCGGCGGCGGCTTACTGTTTGGCCTTGTGCTGCCACATCTTATCCCACGTAAAAAACGTCGCCGTGACGGCTGGGCATAATCAATCTCCGATAAATAGGCTGCGTTTGCAGCCTATTTTATTTAGATCGCCACGTTTATATCGTTTACGTTTTATCCCGCGTTTTTTCTATCTCGTCGTTGATGAGCAATCCCGTCGTTGATGAGCAACCCCATCTTTCATTGGCTAGCTAACGATTAGCCATCCAACGGTAACCATTATCAGCACACGGTGGGCGTGCTGCTACGCTATATGTATACTTCTATGAAGGTATGACTCAGCATCTTTGCTGTTTCTTCACTTTCTGCAACCAAGGAGCTTTGTGTGAAACACTATCTTGTCGGCGGCGCGGTACGCGATGCGTTGTTAAGTTTACCGGTCACGGACAAAGATTGGGTCGTGGTGGGCGCGACAGTGAAGCAAATGCAAGCCTCAGGCTATCAACAAGTTGGCCAAGACTTCCCAGTCTTTTTGCATCCAGAAACGCATCAAGAGTACGCATTAGCACGCACAGAGCGTAAATCGGGCCAAGGCTACACCGGTTTTGTGTGTGACTTTTCGCCAGATATCTCGTTAGAGGCCGATCTTCAGCGGCGTGATCTCACTATAAACGCCATTGCCCAAGATGAAGATGGCACCTTGATTGACCCTTATGGCGGTCAGCAAGATTTACACAACCGGATGTTACGTCATGTCTCGCCCGCCTTTAGCGAAGATCCATTGCGCGTGCTACGTGTGGCACGATTTGCCGCCCGCTTTGCGCCTCTCGGCTTCACCATTGCCGACGATACATTGGCGCTGATGAAAGCTATGGTCGCCAAGGGCGAACTTGCCCACCTCACCCCAGAGCGAGTTTGGCGGGAGTGGGAGAAAGCGCTTGGCAGTGATCGTCCCGATGTGTTTCTTGCTGTGCTGCGCGATTGTGGTGCACTTGCGGTAGTGATTCCTGAAATCGACGCCCTGTACGGCGTGCCGAATCCTGCCAACTGGCACCCTGAGGTCGATACCGGCATCCACACTGAAATGGTCAGCCGTTATGCCGCCTCGTTGACCGATGACAAATGCATTCGCTTTGCTGCACAAGTCCATGATCTCGGTAAAGCCCTCACCCCTTCCTCCATCTTGCCCGGCCATCGCGGCCATGGCGATCGCGGGCTGCCGGTGATAAAAGAGCTGTGCGAGCGGCTTAAAATCCCCAATCAATGCAGAGATTTAGCCTTGGTAGTCAGTGCACATCACTCTAAGATCCATAAATGCGATCAACTCAGCCCCGAGCATTGGGTGGCATTATTTAATCAAATTGATGCGTGGCGAAAACCTGAACGGGTTGAGCAATTGGCCTTGGCATGTTTAGCCGATGTGCGTGGCCGCAAGGGACGTGAAAATTATCATTACCCGCAAGCCGATGCCTTACGTGAGCGCTTTGCCTGTGCCGAGAACGTCGATGTAAAGCCGATTGTCGACGCTGGCTTTAAAGGGGCAGCGATTCGTGATGAGCTTCATCGCCAACGCATTCAGGCGATTGCGGCATGCGCTGCGCCAAGCGATCAGCAAATCGCGGGCACACCCTATTAACGAAACTCACGCGACGTGACCGACAAGGTGGTGAGCTTAGGGGTAAGGTCAATCAACTTACCGGCAATTACATGCACCACCTCGCCCTGACGCTCGACAATGCCATGCACTTTCAACACCTTGGCTTGCATAAAAGCACGGGATTGCGCCCGTGCCGTCCCCGCCCAGACCACCACATTAATATTGCCGGTATCATCTTCCAAGGTGACAAAGGTTACACCACTGGCGGTACCTGGTGATTGCTTGCCCGTCACCACGCCCGCCACCGCGACCCAGCTTTGCGGCGCACACTGTGATAACTCAACGCCGCGGGTAAAACGGCCCAGCGTGCCGGCTTGCGCCATCAAACTAATAGGATGATCGGTGAGCGACAGCCCCAAGGCTGCGTAATCTTCAATCACGTTCTGCCACTGGGAAGGCGAATGAGGCAAGACAACCTCATCGTCACTGGTGGCCAGTAGCGGCAGTTGCCGCTGCTGATCCATCAGTGCCCAGCGCGCCTGATAGCGATTGCCAGCCAGCGCCGCCAATGCGCCACTGCTGGCTAGGGCTTGATAGGCATCGTGGTCAAGGTTAATTTCTTGCAGTGCCGACAAAGACGCAAACCCCGACTCTGGACGATGGACCAGCAATCGGTCTATCGCCGCCGCACTCAATCCTTTGACTAATCGCAATCCCAGCCGCACGCCCCAGTGATCGTCGACCTTTTCTAAGCAATGATCCGCCCCCGAGTGTTGCACACAAACCGGCAACACAGGCACCTGATGGCGCGTGGCGTCTTGCATCAGTTGTGACGGCGAGTAAAACCCCATCGGCTGGCTATTGAGCAAGGCGGTATAAAACGCGGCGGGATAATAATGCTTCAGCCACGCCGATACATAGGCCAAGACCGCAAACGACGCCGAGTGGCTTTCTGGGAAACCATAATCACCAAACCCACAGATTTGCCGGTAAAGCTGCTCGGCAAAGTCGGCGCGATAGCCACGCGCGGTCATCCCAGTAATCAATTTGTCGCGAAACGGCGCTAGTCCACCCTTTTTCTTCCATGCGGCCATCGCACGACGCAGCTGATCCGCTTCGCCACCAGAAAAACCGGCTGCCACCATCGCCAGTTTGATCACCTGCTCTTGAAAAATGGGCACTCCAAGCGTACGCGCCAGCACTTGCTCAACCGCTTTGGACGGGTAGCTCACCACTTCTTCCCCATCACGGCGCTTTAAATACGGATGCACCATGTCACCTTGAATCGGGCCGGGGCGGACAATGGCAATTTGGATCACCAAATCATAATAACAAGCCGGTTTGAGTCGCGGTAGCATACTCATTTGTGCCCGTGACTCAATTTGAAATACCCCTACGGTATCGGCGTGCTGAATGCGCGCAAACACCCCCGGATCATCGCCTTGTTGAGTGATCGCCGCCAAACTCAAGCGAGGGCCACCGGTTTGAGCAATCAAATCAAAGGTACGTCGAATCGCGGTGAGCATACCCAGCGCCAGTACGTCGACTTTCATCAGATGCAGCGTTTCCAGATCGTCTTTATCCCACTGGATCACCGTCCGCTCTGCCATCGCCGCATTTTCCACCGGCACCAACTCATACAAAGGCCCATCTGCAATCACAAAGCCACCGACATGCTGAGAAAGGTGGCGCGGAAAGCCGATCAATGTCTGGGTAAGCGACAGCCATTGTTGGCTTTTCGCGCTTTTAGGATCGAGGCCCAACTGTTGAAGTTGCTGCGTCCAAGGCTGAGTTTTATCGCGCCGATTGAGGTTTTGAATAAAAAAATCAATCTGGCTAGCGGGGATCGCCAACGCTTTGCCCACATCACGCAGTGCACTTTTAAGCCGATAACGGATCACGGTTGCCGCTAAGGCAGTCCGCTCACGGCCATATTTTTGATACAAATACTGGATCACTTCTTCACGGCGCTGGTGCTCAAAGTCGACGTCAATATCTGGCGGCTCGTCGCGCTCTTTGCTAATAAAGCGCTCAAACAGCACATCGACTTTGCACGGATCCACCGCGGTGATCCCTAAGCAATAACACACCACCGAGTTCGCCGCCGAGCCGCGTCCTTGGTATAAGATCCCACGCGATTGAGCAAAGCGCACCAGATCGTAAATGGTCAAAAAGTAATACGGATAATCGAGCGCCTCGATAAGCGCGAGCTCTTTTTCAATGATGGCTCCCACGTCACTGGGTACCCCCTTGGGGAAACGCTGCTGTGCGCCTTGCTTGACCGCGTCACGCAGATACGCCATCGCAGACTCGCCGGTTGGCACCACTTCTTTGGGGTAGCTGTATTTGAGGCTCGCCAAGGAGAACTGACACTGAGCGGCAATCTTGGCACTTTCCGCTAGCCACTCGGGTGGGAATAGAGTCTGTAACTTAGATAGCGGGCGTAAAGCCCGCTCTGCATTGGGCAATAAAGTCTGCCCCAATTCAGCCACAGGCTGACGATGCCAAATCGCGGTTAAAGTATGATGTAATGCTAGTCGTTCAGGGTGATGCATCTGCACATCACCACACGCTGTCACACAAAGTTGATACTGGCTTGCCAGCATGCGACAGTGCGCCAGATACGGATGATCGTGTTCTGCTAAATCGCGGCGCACAGCCAGGTACAAGCGCTCAGCATGATAACGCAGCAGCCACGTCGCCCAATGATGATCACTCTCCGCGCCACTGGGTAGCCATAGCACCAAGCCATGACGTATCGACATCAGATCCCACTCGCTCAGCTGGTAATCGCCTTTGTGACTGCGCCGCCGCGCATTGGTGATAATCCGACACAGCTCTTGGTAAGCCGCTTGGGTGGGACACAGCAGAACAACATCTAACGCCTGCAGACGAAAGCGACTGCCAATGATCAGCGAAAGCTGCGGATAACCACGCTGAGCTTGATACGCACGCACCACGCCTGCGACCGAGCATTCATCGGTGATCGCGAGCGCTTGATAGCCCAATGCCGCCGCTTGCGCCACCAGCTCTTCCGGGTGTGAGGCGCCCTCAAGAAAGGAGAAATTGCTGCAACATACCAGCTCGGCATACGTACTCATCGCTTCACCGTCTAACTAAACCAACCGTGTAAAAACCAAGTTTGCTCTGGCGTGCGAAATACCCATAGCCATTGTTGCTGAGCGTTTTGAGCAATAAAGTAATCGCGCTGGATAGGCGCATCTTCCCACCAGCCCGTGACAATCCGCTCCGGCCCGTCACGTAAGGTGACCTTACCAATCAGTGGCGTGGGTTGCGGCAACAATAAGCTTGGACGTGGGCGCGTAGGTGCCGAGGCCGTCGGCGTGGCGCTATGATGATGAGGGACATGTTGGCTGGCCGCCTCGGGACGGTGATGATCTACATACGCCAACCGCATGACCGCCTCCTCTCCTAGTCGGGCTGCCAGTGTCGCGACCAACTCATCACGGTTTTGCTCGCCTTGCTGCGCGCTAAAGAGATCGGTTTGTCCGGGCTGGTGGCAATCAATTTGCGTGGCGCACACACTCACTGCCGTTACTGGCTGGCTTACTTGCCATGACGCCAGGCGTAAACGCACCAACGCCATCCAGCGATCGGGATCTTTCTCACCATGCGCGGCCACCACGGAAAGGGTTTCTTCGCAATTATCGCGCAAACTAAACCCCAACGTCAGCGCAGGCGTGCAGGCACTACGCTGCTCAAGAAAGTGGCACAGTGCCGAGACGAGATTCTCGATAATGGGCAATAAATGGGCTTGCTCACTGAGCTCAAACAACAAAATCCGTTGCTGAAAAAATTGCAGCGGTGGCTGAAAATAATTCAGTGGCGTCGGCTTATCGCCACTCACTTCGGCAAGATAATCCACCACTGTGCGGGGAAAACGTCGCATCAGCGAAGCGGTAGGCAAGGCGATAAGCTCACCTAACTGAGAGAAGCCTAGACGCGTAAACTGGGTTTTCACCGTCTCCGGTAAAGGCGCTGCGGCCAACGGCAATTGCTGCAACGCTGCCTGCAAATGCTCGGGGTCGGTTCTGACCTTGCCTGCGTGACCATACGCCATAAGCTCGGCGGCACGCGGCGTTTGGCCCACACCAGCCTGATAACGGATGCCATTTTCAACCAACGTTTGAGTCACTGCCTGCCATAGCGGGGGAAACCCTTGATATAGCGCTAACATCGGTGACACGTGTAGCCATAAACCTTTAGGCGGATTAAGGCTGATTTCCGCGACCAACGGATAAAGCTGTGTGGCGATCTGCTCAAGGGCCGACTGCTCTTTCTTCGCGCAATAAGGGTAGACCGCAAGCTGATGACAGTTAACTGCCGCCGCCCCTAATCCCATACCGGTATTCAGACCGTGTGTGTTAGCCGCCACAGAGAGCTGCACTAAACGGCCTTCTTGCTCGTTGACCAGCCCCACTGCCTGCTCAGGTGACGGCACATAGAGGCTATCTAACAACAAGCTCGGGCAATGCAGGTACAGCCACAGAGTCATCACGCTTGCTCCCGCTGTTGCCGTGAGGGAAAGGCGAGCAAATTATCTGCGCTGCTCGGCCAAGTCACCAAAGCGGACCATTGCTCGCGCCAATCGAGGGTAAACGGGGCCGGTGGCCATTGGCCGCGACAATAGCGCACCGTGACTGTCACGCCACACGCAGAAGGGGCCAGCGCCACACTTAAATCAACAGGCAAGCTCAATGAATACGATTGCTGACGGCGCAACAACACCACCGCACATTGACCATGTTCGGCCGCCAGTTTTAAGCGTTTGACTTGCCCAATCGTGATCGAAGATGGCCATAACACTACCGCCTGACACGCACCACTGCGCGCCGCTTGCTCGGCTGCCCACAGCGCATGTTGATCGCTATCGGGATACACTAGCAAGGTGTTTTCTGTTGGATAACCTTGCTGATGTAACATTGCCGCATTAATACCGACCGGAGGACGGATCCAGGCGATCTCTTTACCGGTGGCGCGATACAGCGCAGGCAATACTAACCGCAGCTCACCAACGCCAAAATCACTGATGATATCCGTAACCCCTGGAGTAGGGATCCCACCCAGACGCTGATCAAACGCGGCATAACCGGTCGCTTGCTTATCGGGTAACTCAGCCATTAGCGGACGCTGACTAGCACGCCATAAGCCGTGTTGTTGGGCTAATTGTTCGAGCGTTTTCATCATTAAAATACCTGTATATATATACAGTATATTTAACTTTCGTCGCGCTGCAAGAAAAAGAAAAAGAAAAAGAAAAAACCAGTGCACGCCCTATAGCCGGTTGATAAAAAAACGACCCCTAAAAAGGAGCCGACTTTCTTGGTGGGATGTCGTGTCTGATAAGGTATAACGCGCTCAGAGGATTACATCGCTGAAATAGGCGTCTTCACCGATTGAGACGAGGCGAGCATTACTTGGTTACGTCCTCGGTGCTTAGCGCGATACATCAACACATCTGCCGCATGAATCAAAGCATCAAGCTCTAACGCGTCCATATCATCGGTAACATCACTGGCAATGATTGCACCGATACTGACCGTTACCCGTATCTCAGCACCGTCAAACTCAAACACACTATCCGCCACATCGCAGCGAATATGGTTCGCTATTTCAATCAAGGCATCTAAATTTGGCGTTGGACAGAGTACACAGAACTCTTCGCCTCCCAGACGTGCTGCAGCGCCTTTTTTGACTAATCGCTTTAGGTAGCTGGCAAGGTGTACCAACACTTTATCGCCTTGCATATGCCCGTAGGTATCGTTGACTTGTTTGAAATGGTCAAGATCAATCAGGATCAATCCCATTTCTTGCTGACGGCTAAGTTTGGGCTTTTGACGTGAAAAGTAAGCGTCTAAACCACGACGGTTTAACAGCTGCGTTAAAGGATCCGTATTAGCAAACTCTCGCAGACGTGAATTGGCTTGGCGCAGCGCAACAGTCCGCTTATACACCATACGCTTTAGAATAAAAATATAGGTCACCGCGCCTAATAGCACCGTAAGAGCGACACTCGGGATAAGCCAAGTGGGATAGGCTTCGACGCGTTCGGTATTAATCCATTTTTGTTTAATACGCAGTAACTCTTGTGCGGGGATGTTATCAATGCCGGCACGTATCTCGTTCAGTAGTGCTTGATTACCTTTAGGTACCGCCGCATAAATCGGACGCGTATACAGCACTTGATCGGCAACAAACGCCAGCGGCTTACCTTGCGTCAAAAAATAAAAGTTTGCGGTTTGGCTATCGGCAACGAGTGCACTGATTTCGCCATCGAGCGCGGCACTAAATAACGTTTCATTACGCCGAAAGCGTCTTTGCTTCACATTAGGATAATGTTCAGCTAAAAACCAAGATTCGTAGCTGCCAGCCACCACGCCAACCACTTTGTCTGCGGCTAATGGATCTTTACTAACTTGTCCCGCCTGATTTTGCACATATAAAGACCCATTCGTATTGAAGATAGGCGCCACATAATCCAAATAGGCTTCACGTTCGGGAGACTTGAGTAACCCCGCGTGAACGCGATTGCCTCCCTCTTTCATATACGAAAGGGAGTCAGCCCAGTCGAGCAGCATAAACTGAATCGATTCGTGATTGTATTTAGCGTAAGCCTGCCAAAAATCAATCAATAAGCCTTTGGGTTGACCATTACCCGGTATGTAGCTGTAGGGTTTCCATTCAGACGAATGCGCAACGACTAGTATGTCTTTTTCTTCTGACAGATACGCGTCGTCAGCCCATGCAAACGTACTTGCATACGTGCAGGCTATAAGCAGCATCCCTGTCAAAAACCGTAAAATACGCGCAAACATTGTTAGGCAGCTCATGAAAAGAGTCTTGATGGTAGATAAAATCTTACAGAACGCAAAAGACTTAATAAAAAAGCATGATCCAGTTCAAATTGGAAGCCAGATCACACCATATAATGTCAAGTTAGACATTAACGGTATAGAAACTAATCAAAAAGGAATACGTCGTATGGTAAAGGAGAGCGCGTCAACAGAAAGCGTAATCAATACAAAAATATCTTACCCCCTCACTAACCTGTCATGCTGTTGTAATGATTTAAATCGGTAGTTGTGGTAAATTTACGCGCCCAAATGGAGAAAGGGGCTTGGATATTCAGATCGCGTGCTTTAAGTCTTCTAATCGATAGCGGCTTTATTGCCCGTGATCAACATAGATCACCGCAGACCATCTATACTCACAGGCGATAAACAGTGATGTTACCCCAGCTATCCTAGTTGCGGTAACGCCATTGAAAAATGCAGAGGTTTCGCTTTCACAGCTACTTGAGCAAAAAGTGCGTGGTAAAATTACACTTTTTCAGTGTGTTGTGAAAAAGCACCAAGCTTATGTTTCAATTTTTGACCGGAGAAATGTGTCGATGAAAAAGACCAAAATCGTATGTACGATTGGCCCAAAAACCGAATCTGAAGAGATGCTGACTCAGCTTGTTGAAGCTGGTATGAACGTCATGCGCCTTAACTTCTCACACGGTGACTACCAAGAGCACGGTGCTCGTATTGCTAACCTACGTAACGTGATGAAGCAAACGGGTAAACAAGCCGCTATCTTGCTGGATACTAAAGGTCCAGAGATCCGTACGGTAAAACTAGAAAATGGCGACGATGTCATGCTAGAAGCCGGTCAAACCTTCACTTTCACCACAGACACCTCTGTCGTGGGCAATAAAGATCGCGTTGCGGTCACTTACGAAGGTTTACCTCAGGATTTAAAAGCGGGTAATACTGTCTTAGTCGATGATGGTCTGCTTGAGATGGAAGTACTAGAAACGACTGAAAAAGAAGTGGTTTGTAAAGTACTGAACAATGGCGAGCTAGGTGAAAACAAAGGCGTTAACCTGCCAGGCGTTTCCGTTAGCCTTCCGGCATTGGCAGAAAAAGACAAGTCTGATCTTAAGTTCGGCTGTGAGCAAGGTGTTGATTTTGTTGCCGCCTCATTTATCCGTAAAAAAGAAGACGTGGAAGAAATCCGCGAGCTACTAGCCCAAAACGGTGGCAGCGACATCAAAATCATCTCTAAAATCGAAAACCAAGAAGGTGTCGACAACTTTGACGCTATCTTAGAGGCCTCAGACGGCATCATGGTTGCTCGTGGTGATCTGGGTGTAGAAATCCCGGTTGAAGAAGTGATCTTCGCGCAGAAGATGATGATCGAAAAATGTAACCGTGCTCGCAAGCTGGTTATTACCGCAACACAAATGCTGGATTCGATGATCAAAAACCCACGTCCAACCCGTGCTGAAGCCGGTGACGTGGCGAATGCTATCATGGATGGTACCGATGCCGTCATGCTGTCAGGGGAATCTGCAAAAGGTAAGTACCCATTAGAAGCGGTAAGCATCATGGCGCAAATCTGTGAGCGTACAGACCGTCAAATGTCACCTGCGTTGGGTTCTCGTCTCGATAGCAGCCGTCTGCGCATCACCGAAGCGGTCTGTAAAGGCGCTGTCGATACCTCTCAAAAACTGGGCGCACCTTTGATTGTCGTTGCGACCGAAGCGGGCAAATCAGCACGCTCAGTACGTAAGTACTTCCCAACGGCTAATATCATCGCGGTAACCACTAATCCGAAAACAGCCGCACACTTGTGTCTGACTAAAGGGGTGACGCCTGTGATGATCGAAAGCATCGACAGCACGGATGAGTTCTACCGTCGCGGTAAAACCATCTCTCTCGAATCAGGCTTGGCCAACAAAGGCGATATCGTCGTGATGGTGTCCGGTGCTTTAGTTCCTTCAGGCACAACCAATACTACATCAGTGCACGTGCTGTAATTGATCGTACTTATATAGTAAAAGCGATAACAAAATTTACGCCTCGACTATGTCGGGGCGTTTTTTTATCTGCGCTTACCAGTGGACAATTTCTTTGAAGTGCGTTTTGATCAATACCGCTAACGGCACTAAATAAATCGCGCTAAGCTTTAATGCCAATACCGCGAGCGTCAAGGTGGTCATGCGCACTAGGCACTTATTGATCGTTTGTAGTAAAGGGTGGCTCATCATCATTTCAGTCTAAAAAGGTCGTTGTTCAAAAATCAGGCTGTAGTTTACAAATTAATCAATAAATCGCAAGCGCCAATCACGGCTGTTATCATGACAGGTAAAGGCGCTGTGTCTAAGCCACTGATTTACCGCTATCACAGAGAAAAAGATGACAAAACCATTAACCATTTTGGATATTGCCCGCTTAGCCGGGGTCGGGAAATCGACCGTATCCCGTGTGTTAAACAATGACGCACGCGTTAAAGACAGCACACGCGCTAAAGTGCAAGCGGTGATCGACCAACACGACTTTCTCCCTTCTAAATCCGCGCGGGCGATGCGAGCACAACGCAGTGGTGTTGTGGGTGTGATTGTAGCTAAGCTGAGCTCCAACTCCGAAAATACCGCGCTGACTGGCTTGCTCAATACCTTGTATGCCAGAGGCTATGACGCCGCGATTATGGAAACGCAATTTTCGCAACAAAAAGCACAAGCCCATTTGGACGTGCTAAAACGTCGTAATGTGGACGGTATTATTTTTTTTGGCTTTTCGGGGTGTGATCTCTCTGCTCTGGCGCCTTTTGCTCCCCATTGTGTGGTACTCGCGATCGATAGTAACGACTATGCCAGTGTGAGTTATGACAACCGAGGCGCTGTCACACAAGTCATGGCGCATTTCTATGCCCAAGGACTGCGCTACATTCACTTTCTCGGTATTGATGAACACGATGAAACCACGGGGCGTGCTCGGGCCCATGCCTACCATTCTTTCTGTGATCGCCACCAACTACCTGCCCGTCTGCATCGCTGCGAAATGAGCCTACATGCTGCCTATAAGGCAACCGACTCACTGATTGATAGCCAAACTCAGGCGGTTGTATGTGCGTCTGATACCCTGGCGCTTGGCGTCGCTAAGCGATTACAAACCCTTGGCCGAGAGGACATTGCTATTGGCGGCATTGGCAATCATGACATGCTACGCTTTATGTTCCCACGCGCAGTCAGTGTGGAGCTGGGTTACCATCAAGCGGGTCAGCATGCAGCCGAGCTATTGCTCAAGCAGCTTGATGAAACGCCTACTGAGATCACGCATTGGACACAACCGTGTCATCTCGTGGTGCCCTAACCTTTTCTCTACACGATGAATCAAGCAGTTAAAAAATTCTGTGTGATGGTTTTCAAATAATGGGAACGATTCCACTGATAAATTAGATCGTACGATCCATAATCAGTGGGAACGTTACCAATGAATACCCTACAGCAATACAGGATTGCTTATGAGCCAGATAGATAAAAAAGCCGTTGACCAATTGGTTACTCATATTGGCGGCAAAGACAACATTGCAACCGTAAGCCACTGCCTCACCCGTTTACGTTTCGTGTTAAACGATCCGGAGAAAGCCGATGTCGCAGCGATTGAAGCGATCCCCATGGTGAAAGGCTGCTTTACCAGTGCCGGTCAATTTCAAGTGGTGATCGGCACCAGCGTCGACCAAGCTTTCGCGCTGTTACAACAAGCCACCGGCGTCGAGGGCCAATCAAAAGACGAAGCCAAACAAGCGGCTCGCCAAAATATGACCCTAACTGAACGTGCGATTTCACACCTCGCGGAAATTTTTGTTCCCCTTCTTCCCGCGATCATCACCGGCGGTCTGATCCTCGGCTTCCGTAATGTGATCGGTGATATCCGCATGTTCGATGGCAAAACCCTGACCGAGATCAGCGAGTTTTGGGCTACCGCTCACGGCTTCTTATGGCTGCTTGGCGAAGCCATCTTCCACTTCCTGCCTGTCGGTGTCTGTTGGGCGACGGTGAGAAAAATGGGCGGTACGCCAATCTTGGGTATCGTGCTCGGTATTACCCTAGTATCACCCCAGTTGATGAACGCTTACCTTATCGGTAAAGAAATCCCCGAAGTGTGGGACTTTGGCTGGTTCTCGATTGAAAAAGTCGGTTATCAAGCGCAGGTGATCCCGGCGATGTTTGCGGGGATGGCGTTGGCGTTTATTGAAACCCAGTTAAAACGCATTATTCCGGATTATTTGTATTTGGTGGTGGTGCCTTTTATCGCCCTGCTCACTTCCGTGATCTTGGCACACACCCTGATTGGCCCATTTGGCCGCGAAATCGGTAATGGTGTCGCCTTCTTAGCCCGTTCGGCGATGACCGGCGATTACGCTTACATAGGTGCGGCTCTGTTCGGCTTCCTTTATGCACCTTTAGTGATCACAGGTGTTCACCACACCACTAACGCGGTGGACTTGCAACTGATGCAAGAAATGAACGGTACCCCTATTTGGCCACTGATTGCCCTGTCCAACATTGCACAAGCCTCGGCGGTGGTCGGGATCATTTGGATGAGCAAAAAAGAAAACGAGCGCGAAATATCGGTGCCTGCCGCGATTTCTGCCTACCTTGGCGTCACGGAGCCGGCCATGTACGGGATTAACTTACGTTACAAATTCCCGATGCTATGCGCCATGGTTGGCTCGGCCCTATCGGCGATTGTGTGTGGTCTTTCCGGCGTGATGGCCAACGGCATTGGTGTGGGTGGCCTGCCAGGTATTTTATCCATTCAGCCACAGTTCTGGGGTGTTTATGCGGTCGCGATGCTGATAGCCATTATCGTGCCCATTGCACTCACCGCGTTTATGTATCGCCGCCAAGCCAGCAAAGGCAAACTGGCCGTCATCTAATTCCCCTTCAGTCTGCGGGGAGGGAACGCTCCCTGCTTTATTCGCGTTGAGAGAGACATTATGCACGCACATCCCTGGTGGAAAACGGCCACCATTTATCAGATTTATCCAAAAAGCTTCCGTGACACCACACAAACAGGGACAGGTGATCTGCCGGGCATTATCGAAAAACTGGACTACTTTTCGGCTTTGGGCATCGACGCCTTGTGGCTCACCCCCATTTATGTATCGCCACAAGTCGATAATGGCTACGACATTGCCGATTATTACGCGATTGACCTTTCGACTCGATGTGATCAATTTGATCTCCAAAGATCAGTCGTTCCCCGACGATCACCAAGGCGATGGTCGCCGTTTTTATACCGACGGCCCCCGCGTTCACGAATACTTGCAAGAGATCAGCCGCGATATTTTCCAGCGTTACGGTAGCGTCACCGTGGGCGAGATGTCTTCGACCACCTTAGAGCACTGTCAGCAGTATTCCGCGCCAGATGGCAAAGAGCTCTCCATGGTGTTTAACTTCCACCACTTAAAAGTCGATTATCCGGACGGTGAGAAGTGGCGACTGGCGCCGTTTGACTTCTTAGCCCTAAAACAGCTGTTCCGCACTTGGCAGCACGGCCTGCATAATCAAGGTTGGGGCGCATTATTTTGGTGTAACCACGACCAACCACGTGTGGTCAGCCGCTTTGGTGATGACCGCCACCACCGGGTCGAATCAGCCAAAATGCTCGCCACTGCGATACATATGCAGCAAGGCACACCTTACGTGTATCAAGGGGAAGAAATTGGCATGACCAACCCTGGCTATCAACATATTGATGACTATCAAGACGTCGAAAGCCGCAACATGTACCATCTGCTTTACGAACAAGGCATGCCTGAAGGGGAAGTGTTGGCCATTCTTGCTGCACGCTCACGCGACAATTCACGCACGCCCATGCAGTGGGACAGTTCAGCAAACGCCGGTTTTACTCAAGGCACACCCTGGCTAAAACCTGCGCCTAACTATGTTGACGTCAATGTCGACACCGCACTGGCGGATAAAGACTCGGTGTTCTATCACTACAAGCAGCTGATTTCCCTGCGCAAAACCTTACCCGTCATTCGTGAGGGAGATTATCAGGATTTGCTGCCTGACCACCCACAATTGCTCGCGTATCGCCGCGACAACGGCGACAGCCAACTGGTGGTGGTGTGTAACTTTTATGGCGAACCGGTGACAGCGACCTTGCCTGTCGCGCCTGCCCCAAACGCAGACTTGGTGAGCCATAATTACCCAGAAGCCAAGCCCTYGATGCCAGAAATGCAACTGGCACCCTATGAAGCCTTGGTGTATTTGATTAATCCCGCCTGACCGACAAAAAATGGCACGCCAAGGCGTGCCATTTTACTTACAACGACCAGTTGCTTTATTTACTGGCGCAGCGCTCGCTCGCCACGTGCAATGCCCACTACGCCACTGCGTGCAACTTCAATAATCTCGGTAATCTCACCGACCGCGCGAATAAAGGCATCCAGTTTGTCACTGTCACCGGTCAGCTGCACGGTATACAGCGAGTTCGTGACATCGACAATCTGACCACGGAAAATATCGGCGGTGCGTTTTACCTCCGCGCGGGCAAAGCCGCTGGCTTTTACTTTCACCAACGCCAGTTCACGCTCAATGTGATCGCTTTCGGTGACATTGCTCACTTTCAGCACATCAATCAGCTTATGCAGGTGCTTTTCGATTTGCTCGCGGTCCGCGTCGCTGACCACCGAGGTGGTGATATTCAAGCGCGATAAGGTCGCATCATCGGTGGGTGACACCGTGAGCGATTCAATGTTGTAGCCACGCTGAGAGAATAAACCCACAACCCGCGACAAGGCACCTGGTTCGTTTTCCATTAAAACCGATACAATACTGCGCATTAGGTTCTCTCCGTTTTGCTCAACCACATTTCATTCATCGCCCCACCGCGTACCTGCATTGGATATACATGCTCGGTTTCATCAACATGGATATCGACAAACACCAAACGATCTTTCATTGCCAGCGCCTTTTCTAGGCCGGCTTCCAGCTCGGACGGATGATTAATACGCATTCCCACGTGGCCATAGGCCTCAGTGATCGCAGCAAAGTCCGGCACCGAGTCCATATAAGAGTGCGAGTGACGACCTTGATAAATCATGTCCTGCCACTGTTTGACCATTCCGAGGAAGCGGTTATTGAGGTTCACAATCACCACCGGAATGTCATATTGCAACGCGGTGGAGAGCTCCTGAATGTTCATCTGAATGCTTCCATCGCCGGTGACACACACCACCTGCGCGTCCGGTAGCGCAAACTTGACCCCCATGGCGGCGGGAAGCCCAAAGCCCATGGTGCCCAAGCCACCCGAGTTAATCCAACGACGTGGCTTATCAAACGGATAATAAAGTGCGGCAAACATTTGATGCTGGCCGACATCCGAGGTCACATAGGCATCACCATGAGTGAGGCGGTACAAGGTTTCAATCACCTGCTGCGGTTTAATCCGCTCAGGATCAGCAACATATTTCAAACACTGGCGCTCACGCCAAGTTTGAATATTGTGCCACCAGGTGCTGAGCGCATCGCTGTCGTTACTGCCTCCCTGCTCCACCAGCAGTTTGAGCATACTACTGAGCACAGCATCGGCAGAGCCGACAATAGGAATATCGGCCGAGACAGTTTTGGAAATGGTCGAGGGATCCACATCAATGTGCATGATGGTGGCATCGGGACAGTATTTTTCGAGATTATTGGTGGTGCGATCGTCAAACCGGACACCAATACCAAAAATCAGGTCGGCTTGGTGCATCGCCATGTTGGCTTCGTAGGTACCATGCATGCCCAGCATGCCCAGCGAATACTCATGGGTGCCGGGAAAGGCACCCAGCCCCATCAGGGTGCTAACCACCGGGATGTTCAAGCTTTCTGATAGCTGGCGGATTTGTTCGCCGCAATCAGCCATGATAGAGCCACCGCCGACATACAGCACCGGCTTTTTCGCCGCCAGTAGTGCTTTTAGTCCGCGCTTAATCTGCCCTTTATGGCCGGTTGTTGTCGGGTTGTAGGAGCGCATGCGCACACTATCAGGATACTGATACGGATGCTTTTGCGCCGGATTGACCATGTCTTTGGGGATGTCCACCACCACAGGGCCGGGACGTCCAGTCGAGGCAAGATAAAAGGCTTTTTTGACAATATTGGGAATATCTTCAGCACGCTGGACTAAAAAGCTGTGTTTCACCACAGGACGAGAAATCCCCACCATGTCGCACTCTTGAAAGGCATCATTGCCAATCAAGCTACTCATCACCTGCCCAGAAAAAACCACCATGGGAATTGAGTCCATGTAGGCGGTGGCGATACCGGTAATCGCATTGGTTGCGCCTGGGCCTGAAGTCACCAGCACCACGCCTACTTCACCAGTTGCGCGTGCGTAACCATCCGCCATATGCACGGCCGCTTGTTCGTGACGCACTAACACATGATCAATACCACTTTTTTCATGCAATGCATCGTAAATATCCAGCACCGACCCGCCTGGATAGCCAAAAATATGTTTTACGCCTTGATCGATCATGGAGCGCACGATCATCTCGGCACCAGATAACATTTCCACTCTACGCCTCCCTGTTTGCATAGTTAGGACTTACTTTTAGCCTAATCCAGCTCCTTACACTTGGATGTACTGGTGGTGTGATCACACGGACATCAAAACCAAATACTGGCGGTAAGGTAGCGTTAGATTGTTCGTTGGCCCGCCTCGACAGAAACGACCTCCAATGTAACGTTTTATTTGCAAAACTGTCCATTGGCTAACCAGTATTTACATTTAATCACTAGATGTTGAGTGTATGTTGCTGGATTACGCTGATGAGAAGGGAGTAAATCGACAACATTCACTAAAAAAGCATCGGCTTGCGAGATTTGCTATTCCGACAAAAGGCGATAAAGAGGAKAAAAGGGATAAAAACAGCGTATGAGGAGGCTCACCAATGAGCCCCCTAGCTAGAAACCGTCAACGCTGGTACATGGCGTCGATATGATGCTGGTAACGCGACAGGATCACTTTACGACGCAATTTCATGGTTGGCGTAAGCTCACCACTGTGCATACAAAAGCCCTGTGGCAACAAGGTAAAGCGTTTGACTTGCTCAAATTTGGCCAATTCATGTTGCAAGCTCTGTAAACGCTTTTCAAACAAGGCCACCACATCAGAATGTTTTAACAGCTCTTTGCGATTTTGATATTCGATGTTAGCCGTTCGCGCCCACTCTTCTAAGGCATCAAAGCAAGGCACAATCAAGGCAGAGACAAAATGACGCGCCTCGGCCACCACCGCTATCTGATCGATAAAATGATCACGCACCAAAGCGCCTTCCACCCGCTGTGGCGCGATGTACTTACCGCCTGACGTTTTCATCAGCTCTTTGATTCGGTCAGTGATAAATACATTGCCGTGAGCATCAAGATACCCCGCATCGCCGGTTTTCAAAAAACCATCCGCGGTAAAGGTGGCCGCCGTCGCATCGGGCTGATTGAAGTAGCCACGCATCACCATCGGCCCACGCACTTGAATTTCATTATCCTCACCGATGCGCAATTGGGCGCCGGGCATCGGAGAACCAATCGACTGGGGGTCAAAGCAGGTATCATCCCAACAAGACACGGTGGCCGTGGTTTCGGTCATGCCATAACCGAGCTTCACGTTAATACCGATTGCATGGAAAAACGCGCCAATGTCAGGGTCAAGACGCGCCCCACCGCATGGCATCAAGCGCATCTTGCCACCCAGCAGCGCACGCAACTTACTGAGTACCAGCTTGTCGGCCAACGCCAATTGCCATTGCTGGCGCCGCGACAGTGAATGGCCAGCACGTAACTGAGCAGCATGACGCTCGCCTTGGCGCAGGGCCCAACGGAATAAATGCGGTTTAACGCCGGTGGCTCGACTGAGTTTGTCGTGAATAGCTCCATGGATTTTTTCGTAAAAACGCGGTACGGCCGACATCACTGTTGGCTGAACCGACGCCAATGCCGATCGCACCTTTTGCGGGTCTGAGAGATAGGCATTGACCGCCCCACGATGTAAGACGTAATAGCTCCAGGCGCGCTCAAAGACATGTGATAAGGGCAGAAACGCCAAAGAGACGTCATGCGGTTCAATGGCGAGCACCTGATCATGTACATCAAGCTGCGCCGCGACGTTGGCATAATCGAGCATGACCCCTTTGGGCTCCCCAGTAGTGCCTGAGGTATAAATCAAGGTGATCAGATCGTCCATGCAGCGTGCGTCAATGCGCGTCTCTAATTCGGCTTGATGACCACGATCGTCTTGCAATAACCAACTCGCCCAATCCCACACTTTAGGATGTGCTGGCACCGGCGTCTCTTGGCTTAACGCCACCACACCTTTGATGTTTGGGCATTGCTCCAACGCCGCTACCGCCATTTCCAATTGATCGTCACCCGCGAAAATCCATTGCACATCGGCATCGTTAATAATGTATGCCGCTTGCTGGGCCGTGCTGGTCGCGTAAATCGGCACCGGCACAGCGCGAATTTGCAGTGCGGCATAATCTAACATTGCCCACTTTTCACTGTTTGGCGCGAAGATAGCGACGGTTTGCTGAACCTGACAGCCGGCTTTGAGTAAACAGCGAGACAGTTGATCAACACGCTCGCCGAGTTGACGCCAGCTAATACTTGTCCACTGGTTGTGTTGCTGGAAGCGAATCGCTTCTCGCTGATGCTGAGTGCGAATTTGCTCACGAAGGCGGGTAACAATATGGTATTGGGTGTTCACTATGCTTCTCTTGGGCTCACCTTTAGGCGAACACTTGTACGCTCAAATAATAAAGCGAGTCTACTGACCGCTCGGGTAAAAACAAGCAAAATCGAGCGAATACTCTAGTGAAAATGTAAAAACGTGATTCAGCAGCGTTGAGGCGTTAATCAGTCACCTTGTGCATAACGGATCCTATTAACGGTTCAACCGCTGTAACCTCAATCGGTTCGGCTCAACGCGTGTTGATAAGCGGTTGAAGTCTAAGATCGACTCTTCGACTGTTTCCGGATAATCAACCTGAGCCCACAAATGGTGAAATAGGCTGCGCGTCTGGCCCAACTCACCTTTGACTAGCCATTCCGCCAGAGCTTTAGCAACATCTGGGTATGCAATCGCGTCCACTGCAGGTGTCTGTAGCCATTCTCGGACAGCACGCGCATCCAAGCTATTCATAGTGTGCGCCAAGCCAAGCTGGGCGAGTGTCGCGACATTACTTAACTGCTCAAACTGACCAGACAGTGGTTTTAATAACAGTTTTTTCCCCAACGTCAGCGCTTCAGACGGAAGTTCAAAGCCTCCATTCGCTATTACCCCCTGGCACTGATGCAGCGCCGAGTGAAAGCTTTCTTTGCCCAGCGGCATAAGCGTAAGATTTTCTCGCTGCTCGGGCGCGCTTACCTCGGGGTGAAAGCAGACAAAAGGCTGGCTAAAGCGCAACAACAACTCACTGACCGCAGATAAAGATTCAAAGGGTAAATAGACCAGTACCGCCTTTTCCGCAACGGGCGACACCGTTGTTGCATTCGGCAGGCTGGTATCAATAATCGGGGGTAAAATCGCTTGGTTAAAGTGATACCAATGCAGGCCAATGGAATAGTCTGTTGGCGCAAAGTGGCGCATAATCAGACGATTAATCCAAGTTTCCCCGTGTTTGGGCACCGCGTGAGAAAACGCCGCTTGGTGACTGATGGCCACCGAGGGTATTCCTTGTTGGCGCGCCGCCCAAGCACTGATGGGTTCAAAATCAGAGATGACCTTATCGTAGCCTGATACATCAAGCTGGCGAATATCGCGTCGCAGCTGCGCCAAGTGATTGTGTCTCGCCGTGGCCAACATATCAATTTTACCATCACGGCTCACAAAGCTCATCCCGGTAAAGGTCCGATAGTCACCGAATGGCGTCATATCAAAATAGTGCTCTGCCGGCCGACCAGAAAAAATAAAATCAACCTCGACATCGTACTCTGCCAAAGCACGCGCCATCGCTCGGGCTCGCGATATATGGCCGTTACCGGTTCCTTGAACACCGTATAAAAGCTTCATGAAAGACCTGCCATTCCGTAAAGATCCGCGGTGATGCTGTGCGCCAAGTTGGCACACATTATCCCTAACCCTGCGCCCACAATAATGTCGGTCACAAAATGCACACCCAGTAACACCCGAGAAATGCCAATCAAGCTCGCCCAAATAAATACAAACAGCGTGAGCGATGGGAAAAAGATGCTCAGCAAAGAGGCCATTAAAAAGGCACCTGCGGTGTGGCCTGATGGCATACTGTATAGGTCAGACGGCGTGATAAAGGCGGGTAGCTGCGAAGGACGTGTGCGCCGGAAACTGCGTTTTAATACCCAGTAAATTGGCAGCTCAATGGTAAATGCAGTGAGCCCCGTGAGTAAAAACCAGAGCCCCACGGCTTCTTGCAGCCACCAAGCAGCTAACCCCACCACGATATAAAGAGGCCCATCGCCCGAGTGGGAAACGGCACGGGCCACTTTGGCGGTGTCAGCGCTAAAGCGATGCGATAGGCAAAGTGTCGATACCGAGTGGTCAAAGCGTTGAATCGCAGCAAAGCGTCTCATGGTGCCTCCCAATACAGCGAGCTGATGATTAAACATTAGCCAGCCGGTGTGACAGGTCGGTGACGTTATTGGGACATCTCAATGAATTTACTCTGCCCCGTCGCCGCTTAAGATCAGCTGTGTTGGCGTAAGTAAAATAATGCAGGTGGACAAAGCCGCCCCAAGCCACAGCACAAAAGTCTAACTTTTAGTGTAAAAAGCAGTTTAATTAACCGGTTTTTCGCCTTTATATTGCGCAGAAAACGGGTTTTGTTTTTTTCAGATTGACGCTTTCCCCATCGCTCTGTTATTTCTGGTAACAGAATATTTACTGACGGACATCAGCATGACACTGTTTCACCTACGCCTCATTCTCCTCCTTATCGTGACCCAGTCGCGCGGGTAGGTTTTGGGCAGAAAACAGTGAATGCCAAATCTCAAAAACCCGCGCCAGACGCGGGTTTTTTTGTATCTAATGTCGCCAAAATAAAACATATCGCCAATTAAAGAGCCATGACGGCGGCCAGCAAACACAACAGGGAGTTACTCATGAGCGAGAACAGCCAAGTCATTCTGTTTGACACCACATTACGTGACGGCGAGCAGGCGTTGTCGGCAAGCTTAACGGTCAAAGAGAAACTGCAAATCGCGCAAGCTTTGGATCGTTTGAAAATAGACATCATTGAAGCTGGCTTTCCTGTGTCCTCTCCGGGCGACTTTGAGTCCGTACGTACCATTGCTCAGCATATGCAGCATGCCCGTGTCTGTGCTTTGTCTCGCGCTGTTCCTAAAGACATTGATGTGGCAGCGGAATCGCTCAAAGCCGCCGATGCTTTTCGTATCCACACCTTTTTGTCCACCTCTACCATTCATGTCAAAGACAAGCTTCGCCGCAGCTACGATGACGTAGTAGAAATGGGCGTGCGTGCGGTCAAACATGCGCGCCAGTATACGGATGATGTGGAGTTTTCCTGCGAAGATGCCGGACGCACCCCGATTGATAATTTATGCCGCATGGTCGAAGCGGCAATTGATGCTGGCGCCACCACGGTCAATATCCCAGATACAGTCGGCTATACGGTCCCCAGTGAGTTTGGCGATATCATTGCCAACCTGTTCAACCGCGTACCCAATATCGACAAAGCGGTGATTTCTGTTCATTGCCATGATGACTTGGGGATGTCGGTCGCCAACTCTATTGCCGCTGTACAGGCCGGCGCCCGCCAAGTCGAAGGCACGATTAATGGCATCGGCGAGCGCGCCGGTAACTGTGCGCTGGAAGAAATTGCAATGATCTTAAAAACCCGCGCTGACTTGTTAGGCGTGGAGACAGGCTTAAACCATACTGAAATCGCCCGCACCAGTAAGCTGGTTAGCCAACTTTGCAACATGCCAATCCAGCCCAACAAAGCCGTGGTCGGTACCAATGCCTTTAGCCACTCTTCTGGCATTCACCAAGATGGCATGCTGAAAAACAAAAATACCTACGAAATCATGACGCCAGAGTCGATTGGATTGGGTAAAAAATCATTGAATCTCACCAGTCGCTCCGGCCGCGCGGCGGTGAAAAGCCATATGGATAACCTTGGCTACAACGAGCAAGACTATGATTTGGAGACCTTGTATCAATCATTCTTGCAATTAGCAGATCGTAAAGGTCAGGTGTTCGATTACGACTTAGAAGCTTTAATGTTCTTCAACAACCTCAAAGAAGAGGACGATTTTTATAAGCTCAATTATTTAGGCGTGCAATCGGGCAGCTTAATGGCGACCACCAGCATCAAGTTGCAATGTGGCGATGAAGAAAAACGCGAAGCGGCGATTGGAAACGGTCCCGTCGACGCCTTGTACCAGTGCATATATCGGATCACCGGCTATGACATTGAGCTGGATAAATTCGATCTGACCGCCAAAGGAGAAGGGGAAGATGGCCTCGGCCAAGCCGATATCATTGCCAACTACAAAGGCCGTAAATATCACGGCACCGGGGTATCAACCGATATTATCGAGGCCTCCGGCGAAGCTTTATTAAACGTGATCAATGCTATTTATCGCGCCAACAAAATTGCGCAGATTAAGGAACAATCCCATTTAAAACAGGAGACAGTATAAACATGGCTAGCGCACACCAAATTGCAATTTTACCCGGCGACGGTATCGGCCCCGAAGTGATGGCGCAAGCCGAAAAGGTGCTTGATGCGGTTAGCGAGCGATTCGCTGTCACCTTTGAGCGTCAGCATTATCCGGTTGGCGGTGCTGCAATCGACGCCCATGGCTCGCCGCTGCCCGCACACACCTTGGCTGGCTGTGAAAAAGCCGATGCGATTTTATTCGGCTCAGTCGGCGGCCCTAAATGGGAGCATTTACCCGCGACCGAACAACCGGAGCGCGGTGCTTTACTGCCGCTACGCAAGCACTTTGGTCTGTTTTGTAATTTGCGTCCGGCACAAATCCATACTGGTCTCGAAAGCTTTTGTCCGCTGCGCGCCGATATTGCCGACCAAGGTTTTAATATCGTGGTGGTACGAGAGCTGACCGGCGGGATTTATTTTGGTGAGCCCAAAGGGCGCGAAGGCGAAGGGCGCGAGGAAAAGGCGTTTGATACGGAAGTCTATCATCGCTATGAAATTGAGCGCATCGCACACATCGCCTTTCAATCCGCCCAGCTTCGCAACAAACAAGTGTGCTCAATCGACAAAGCCAATGTGCTGCAAAGCTCAATGCTGTGGCGCGAGGTGGTAGAAGCGGTGGCAAAAGATTATCCGGATGTCAGCTTAAGCCATATGTATATCGACAACGCCACCATGCAGCTGATTAAAGACCCGTCGCAATTTGATGTGATGCTGTGTTCAAATATTTTCGGCGACATCATCTCCGATGAGTGCGCGATGATCACAGGCTCTATGGGTATGCTGCCCTCAGCCAGTTTGAACGCGAGTAAATTTGGCTTGTATGAGCCAGCCGGTGGCTCCGCGCCCGATATCGCCGGACAAAACATTGCTAATCCAGTGGCGCAGATTTTATCGGCGGCACTTATGCTGCGTTACTCGTTGGGCGAAGAAAACGCGGCCTGTGCAATTGAACACGCAGTGAGCCAAGCGCTGGCAGCCGGTGAACTGACGGCCGATCTGGCCGGTAACCATCCAGCACTGAGCACCGAGCAGATGGGCGATCGTATCGCCGCCTATATCCGCCAAGGCGCATAATCATTACCCGTAAGGATACGAGCTATGTCGAATGCAAACACCCAGCAAGGCGCCAAGACCTTGTACGAAAAAATTCACCAGTCTCACGTGGTCACTGAGCAACCAGGCGAAGCGCCGCTGCTGTATATCGACCGTCACTTGGTGCATGAGGTGACCTCACCACAAGCGTTTGACGGCCTGAGAGAGAAAGGCCGTCCGGTGCGCCAAGTGAGCAAAACCTTCGCCACCATGGATCACAATGTTTCCACCGAAACCAAAGACATTAACGCGTCAGGGGAAATGGCGCGCATCCAAATGGAAACCTTGGCTAAAAACTGCGAAGAATTTGGCGTCACCCTGTACGACTTGAATCACCCCTACCAAGGCATTGTCCATGTGATGGGTCCCGAGTTAGGGATTACTTTGCCTGGCAATACCATCGTCTGTGGTGATTCTCATACGGCAACTCACGGTGCTTTTGGTGCACTGGCCTTTGGTATTGGTACTTCCGAAGTCGAACACGTACTGGYCACCCAAACGCTCAAGCAATCCCGCGCCCGCACGATGAAAATTGAAGTCACGGGCAAAACCGCCCCCGGGATCACCGCCAAAGACATTGTCCTAGCGATTATCGGCCAAGTCGGTCATGCCGGCGGCACCGGACACGTGGTGGAATTTTGCGGTGACGCCATTACCGACTTGTCCATGGAAGGGCGAATGACGGTCTGCAACATGGCGATCGAATTGGGCGCGAAAGCTGGCCTGATAGCCCCCGATGAGACCACATTTGCCTATTTAAAAGACAAGAAATTTGCTCCTAAAGGTGAACAATGGCAGCAAGCGGTCGATTTTTGGCAAACCTTGCACTCGGATGCCGATGCGCAATTTGATCGTGTCGTGACACTCGATGGCAGTCAAATTCATCATCAGGTCACCTGGGGGACCAACCCCGGCCAAGTGGTTAGTGTGCACGATAGCGTGCCGGCCCCTGAGCACATGGCAGATCCGATCGCGCGCCACTCGGCGGAACGCGCGCTGAAATACATGGGGCTAACCGCAGGCCAAGCCATAACAGATATCCAAATTGATAAAGTCTTTATTGGCTCATGCACCAACTCTCGAATTGAGGACATGCGCGCAGCCGCGGCGGTCGCCAAAGGTCGGCACGTCGCAGATAGCGTCCATGCCATGGTGGTGCCAGGCTCAGAGCAAGTGCGTGCCCAAGCAGAGCAAGAAGGGCTGGATGTGATTTTCCGCGAGGCGGGCTTTGAGTGGCGCTTACCCGGCTGCTCAATGTGCTTGGCGATGAACAACGATCGCTTAGGCCCCAAAGAGCGCTGTGCATCGACCAGCAACCGTAACTTTGAAGGCCGCCAAGGCCGTGAAGGCCGTACCCACTTGGTCAGCCCAGCCATGGCCGCTGCCGCCGCCATTGCCGGTCACTTTGTTGACGTTAACCAATTATAAGGAGGCCTTATGTCAGGCATACACACTCATACCGGCATTGTTGCCCCATTGGATGCGGCAAACGTCGACACCGATGCGATCATCCCCAAACAGTTTTTGCAAAAAGTCACCCGCACCGGATTCGGCCAGCACCTGTTTCACGATTGGCGCTTTTTAGACGATGCGGGCAAACAGCCGAACCCCGAGTTTGTGCTCAATCAAGCGCGCTACCAAGGGGCTAGCGTGTTACTCACCCGCGAAAACTTTGGCTGTGGCTCGTCACGCGAACATGCTCCTTGGGCGCTGGATGATTACGGTTTTAAAGTGATTATCGCCCCCAGTTTTGCCGATATTTTCTATGGCAACTGCATTAATAACCAAATGGTGCCGGTGACCCTTGAAGAAGGCCAAATCGATGCTTTATTTACGTATGTGGCCGAAAATGAAGGTGCGACGGTAACGCTAGATTTGCCCGCCCAAACCATCCGTGCCGGTGAACACTGCTTTAGCTTCCAGATGGATGATTTTCGCCATCATTGCTTACTCGAAGGTTTGGATAGTATCGGGCTGACGTTACAGCACGAAGCGGAAATTTCGCGCTTTGAGCAGCAAATACCTGATTTTTTGGTGTAATACCATCCACTCATCTCTCGCCAATAAGTGCTGATTATTCCGCATTTATTGGCGTTCCTTCCCATTTTTCTATCCTCAATGAAACCAACCGCTGACTCGCTTGGTCTAGTCTCAAAGAAGGTTTGATCGCATTAAGGACTGACAATGCAAAAACATTTGATACTTCTGTTCGGGCTAGTGTTTCCGCTCATCAGTCAAGCCGCGCCCAAAGCGGACTACTGGGCAATGTGGGATGCACATAATCCTGACAGCCAAGCCACCTTCACGCATCACAGTTGGCAAGTATTACTCGATAAGTATTTACAGCCTCAGGGGC
>NZ_MUFH01000109.1:0-7895 GCF_001996115.1 Salinivibrio sp. MA427 | reverse complement strand
ACACGCTAACATCAAGCTATTAAGTCGCTTTAAGTGCAGTTCAGGGCAGAATTGGTAGAGAGAATCGTGTAATATATTGAGTTCGCACATCTTGTTGTCTGGTTGCTTGTTTTTTGGCGAAATCATTTGATCACATAACAGGATGTGCATCTACCTTAACTTTATGATTTTTATCTAAATCATCAGGGGATTCCTCAGTGTATAGTACCCGTAGTTTTTCGCTGGTTTTTTTCGATAAGTATGATTGTAAACGCGAGAGTCTCGGTTTTGGTCTTGGTATTGAGCGCCGATCATAATTTCGTGATCACCGAAGTGGCTAGTATTCGTCAATTCTGCAAACCAACGCTCATATGATAACCATACCTGATGACCGTATTGACCCGAAGAAATATAAGATTGATAGGTGCTGTCGGGTCTTTCCCAATAACGATGGTTTTGTGAATGTGCGATCACGACACTAGTGTCTATAAAGTTATTAAACGGTTGATAGTGGTAATTCAGGGTACTGGTATACTCGCGATAATGATTATCCACCGATGTGGCAAATAATGCCGCTTCGTAGCTACCATACTTATCTATTTTGTAATTACTAATCGAAGGCATGGCGCCGCGTCGATTTGCCCACGGTTTTCTTCCCTGGTCGTCATACCGTGTGTGGCTTAACATAAAATCATGCGCACCAGATTGATAATGAATTTTACCGAGCAAGCTATGTTGGGCGTAGCCCGAGAAATCAAATGTCTCTCCGTTTCCTAGCTCAATATCATCTGCATCACGTTTTGACCCATGGAGCAATACCGACCAGCCAGAGTCGGATTTGCCAAAGGCAGTAATACTGCGTTTCCATTGTTGGTTCACGCTATTAAAGCCAGCCTGAGCCGTCGCACCGATTGACTCATCCGCATCAAGAAAGTCTGCAGCTTCTTTTGTTTCCATAATAAAACTGCCGCCAAAGGCGCCCACACTGGCACGAACGTTATGATCGCCTTTTACCATGCGGACAGATCTTAGCAACTGAGGATCGAGGAAAAAACTGCCATATCGATACTGTTGAAATCCGACTGGAGCACCATCTATACGGACAGATAGTGCTGAGGGGTGAGAAAACCCCCACACATTGATACGTTCACTGCCTGGGCGCGCACCGGCATCAAGTGAGACGCCGGGCATTTTCATGACCAACTCTCCGATGTTCTGAGCCTGTTCGCGTTGAATATCGTCCAGCTCTAAAGTCGATTTTCCCGGTGAAATAAGGGTAATAGGATGGTTTAGTTGCTCACCTTGCACCTTAATGGTTTCAATGCTGTCGGGAGAGCGATTCGTGTTAGCACTGGCGGTATGAATGCCAATAGCGAAGGCTGCCAAAATGGCAAAGCATAAAGAAGGATACGGCATACTCATAATACTTTACTGACGTATAAAAATGCGCACTATACGCCGGCTAATCACAACTATCAATGCTAATGAGATTGATTATCACTTGTGCGCGTTGGTTATTTTTGTTGCCAAGCAGTATGATTATGGGAAATTCTTAATAGGATATCCCCCATGTTTACCGGAATTATTCAAGCGGTGGCAAATATTGACGTTTGTCGCGATCACCAAGGTATTCGAACGTTCGATATTCGCTTCCCAGATGGCTTTTGTGATGGATTAGAAATTGGTGCCAGTGTCGCCATTGATGGCGTATGTTTGACGGTCACTGAGCGATTAGAAGCGAATCTTGTGCGTTTTGATGTGATGCTACAAAGCTTAGCGATAACGACGTTACGTTCGTTTAATACTGGCGATAGCGTGAATGCGGAGCGAGCAGCGAAAGATGGCGCAGAAATCGGCGGACATCCGTTATCGGGGCATGTGGATTGCTGTGCTTTAGTGCATGACGTGCTGTTTCAAGAGGAAAATTGTCGATTGCGATTTTCCTTAGCAACGTCATGGATGCGCTACATCTTTGCCAAAGGCTATATCGCTATTAATGGTGCAAGCTTGACCATTGCCGACGTAAACAAGGATGAAGGGTGGTTTGACGTTTGGTTGATCCCAGAGACGCGGCGAATGACAACGTTCGAGCGAAAGACTGTCGGTGATTCCGTTAATATAGAAATCGAGCGACAAACCCAGGTGATGGTGGATACCGTGCGTGATACGTTGAGCGAAAAGCTTGGCCCCTTACTTCCTGTGCTCGAATCGTTAGCAAAGGAGAAAGGGATCGATCTTGATACACTTGGGGTCTCAATGCCAACCTCTTGATAACAAAAATATAACAACAAAGCGCGCTCCTCAACGATCACTGCATGGATATGAGGGGCGCCAAGCCTTGCCATCCCTAGCTTTCTAGCCATCCCACTGTGTATGCGCATTTTGTGCGCGAACATGCTCAAATAATGATGTAGTTAACAAAAATGTCAGTATTAAGTCATAAAATTATGCTCGAACGCTCATTTTTGTTGTGAGTTTGTTTTCGAGATGCTGTGATTATGCAAAATGGTAGTGTGGTTTTGAACGTGTACCCCTACTAATAGTGACAAGGATAATCATCATGAAAAAAGCATCGTCGACTCTATTAGGCGAGTGCGTGTCCGAGTTTATCGGCACGGGCTTGCTCATTTTCTTTGGCGTGGGTTGTGTGGCAGCGCTGGTACTGACTGGCGCCGATTTTGGTCAGTGGGAAATCAGTATCGTCTGGGGCTTTGGTGTGGCGATTGCCATTTACTGCACAGCAGGTGTCTCAGGCGCGCATATTAATCCTGCCGTTACCATCGCTCTCGCGGCCTTCCATGGCTTTGATAAAAGTAAAGTTGTTCCCTACATTATTTCGCAAATGCTTGGTGCGTTTGCGTCCGCCGCACTTGTTTACAGTCTATATAGCAATCTTTTCGTCGAGTGGGAGTTAGCCAATAATGTTGTTCGGAGTAGCCCCGAGGCCTTAGCAACCGCAGGTATCTTCTCAACGTATCCGCATCAAGCTCTGTCTTTCATGGGCGCCATGGCGGTTGAATTTGTGATCACAGCGGTGTTGATGTTTGGCATCTTAGCGCTAGGCGATGAAAATAATGGCGCTGCACGTGGCCCAATGAATCCATTACTCATCGGTATTTTGATTGCGGTTATCGGTGGCTCGTTAGGTCCATTGACCGGTTTTGCAATGAACCCTGCGCGTGATTTCGGTCCTAAACTATTTGCCTTCTTTGCCGGATGGGATTATGCCCTGACAGGCGCACGCGATATTCCGTACTTTATTGTGCCCATTGTCGCACCAATTTTAGGGGCGTGTTTCGGTGGTTGGCTGTATCCAAAAGTGATTGCCCCATACCTGCCTCAAGAGGGCCACGGTTGCACCATTCCTAACCAGTGTGATGATGAGGAGCTGGAGCTGGCTGAAACCGAAACGCAAAAAGTAAACGCATAAGTAGCATGGGCGCGTTAGTGCGCCATAACGACTAAAATATAAGAGATAGAAGGAAACCCGATTATGTCTGCGCACAAATATATCGTGGCTCTAGACCAAGGTACTACCAGCTCACGCGCCGTCGTCATGGATCATGACGCGAATATTGTGGGTGTGTCTCAGCGCGAATTTACCCAGATTTATCCTCAAGCCGGTTGGGTCGAGCATGATCCAATGGAAATTTACGCGACACAAAGCTCCACCTTAGTTGAGGTGTTGGGCAAAACGGGTATCCGCAGTGATGAGATTGCGGGTATCGGTATTACAAACCAGCGTGAAACCACGGTAGTCTGGAATAAAGAAACCGGAAAACCTGTGTACAACGCGATTGTGTGGCAATGCCGTCGTACCGCCGACATTTGTGATGACTTGCGCGAGCGTGGTTTAACTTCATATGTTCGCGATAACACTGGGCTTGTACTTGATCCGTATTTCTCAGGTACAAAAGTGAAGTGGATTTTGGACAACGTCGAAGGCGCGCGAGAGGACGCAGAAGCGGGTAAGCTATTGTTTGGTACCGTGGATACCTGGCTGGTCTGGAAAATGACCCAAGGGCGTGTGCATGTGACGGATTATACCAATGCGTCACGAACTATGTTGTTTAATATCAATGATATGTGCTGGGATCAAAAAATGCTCGATGAGCTCGGTATCCCCGCTTCAATGTTACCTGAAGTGCGTCGCTCTTCTGAGGTATATGGGCAAACGAATATCGGCGGTAAAGGCGGGACACGTATTCCAATTGCTGGGATCGCGGGTGACCAACAGGCTGCGCTATTTGGTCAAATGTGTGTAGAAGCCGGACAAGCGAAAAATACCTACGGCACAGGGTGCTTCTTGCTGATGAATACCGGGCAAGAGAAAGTTACGTCTTCTCATGGCCTGCTGACGACGATTGGTTGTGGTCCACAGGGTGAACCTTCTTATGCGCTTGAGGGCGCGGTCTTTATGGGCGGAGCCTCTATCCAGTGGTTACGTGATGAGCTTAAAGTGCTCGAAGACGCGCACGATTCTGAGTATTTTGCCACTAAAGTCGATACGTCAAATGGTGTTTATGTGGTCCCGGCTTTCACGGGATTAGGCGCCCCCTACTGGGATGCATATGCCCGCGGTACTATTGTAGGCTTAACGCGCGGTGTGAATTCAAACCATATTATTCGAGCAACATTGGAAGGGATTGCTTACCAAACTCGTGACGTATTGGATGCAATGCAAGCCGATTCAGGTATCAAGCTCGCGGCGTTACGCGTGGATGGTGGTGCCGTTGCCAATGACTTCTTGATGCAATTCCAAGCCGATGTGCTTAATACGGAAGTTCACCGTCCCGAAGTGACGGAAGTCACGGCGCTGGGCGCAGGTTATCTTGCGGGGATGGCTGTTGGTTTCTGGGGTAGCCTGGATGAGTTAAAAGACAAAGCGAAACTCAATCGTAGCTTTGAGCCTCATCAGGATGAAGAAAAGCGGAACCGTCGTTACCGTGGTTGGAAGCGTGCGGTAAAATGTGCTCAGGCATGGGCACAGCTTCATGATGAGGAAGAAGACATTTAATTACGTCTAAACCGAGTTATCTTCAAAAGGCGCGTTTTCGCGCCTTTTTTTATGCCTGAACGCAGACGGGTGAATTCTGCTTTATTGAATAACAGAGTGACAACGACCTGCTTCTGCTACGTTAATCTTGGCTTTACGGTTCACAATTCACGCATTTTTATAACACTTATTCTACACTTGTCACACTCGATAATAATTTTTCGAACATTAATAGTGACCGAAAACGAAAGTTGATATACAGTTATACCCATCAATTAATGTTCGTTCGCTCATATCTGGACAAGGTCGGCTAATAATGACTACGCATAATACTCATCAAGAAGCATTACTCGATATTATCGTCGTGGGAGGCGGTATCAATGGTGCGGGCATCGCTGCAGATGCAGCAGGTCGCGGGCTTAATGTTGGATTGTACGATGCAAAAGATTTCGCATCGGCCACATCGTCAGCAAGCTCAAAGTTGATTCATGGCGGGCTTCGCTATTTAGAGCATTATGAATTTCGTTTGGTTTCCGAAGCGCTAGCAGAGCGTGAAGTGCTAATCAATAAAGCGCCGCATATTGCCTTTCCTATGCGCTTTCGTTTGCCGCATCGCTCTTATCTGCGCCCCGCGTGGATGATTCGTTGTGGCCTCTTTTTATATGACAATTTAGGTAAACGTTCGACGTTACCAAGTAGCCACAAAGTGGATCTCAGTAAAACCGGCTATATGAAAAAAGAGATGAAGATCGGTTTTGAGTACTCTGATGCGTGGGTAGATGATGCGCGTCTCACACTGCTTAACGCTCAGTTTACCAAAGAGAAAGGCGGTGAAGTCCGTAACTATTGTAAAGTGGTGACGGCAGAGCGTGAAAACAATATCTGGCGTGTTACCTTAGAAGATGCACATACCGGCGAGCGTTTTGAGCGCAAGTCGAAAGCCTTGGTGAATGCAACAGGGCCTTGGGTCAAACAATTCTACGACGATAGTCTTCATGAAAAATCGCCACGTGGGATCAAAATGATCAAAGGCTCTCATATGGTGGTGCCACGTATCCATCAAGATCCACAAGCCTATATTCTGCAAAATAATGATGGTCGTATTGTATTTGTGATCCCTTACCTGGATAAGTTTTCACTGATTGGCACCACGGATGTTGAACACAAAGCGGATCCGCGTGAAGCTAAAATTGATGATGCTGAAGTTGATTATCTGGTTGATGTGGTCAATCAGCATTTTACGCACCAAATCAAACGCGAGGATGTTATTTGGACCTACAGTGGTGTGCGTCCTCTATGTGATGACGAATCGGATTCACCGCAGGCAATGACACGTGACTATACCATTGAGTTAGAGCAGCAGGGCAGTCAAGCGCCGCTCGTATCTATCTTCGGCGGTAAGCTCACGACGTATCGTAAACTGGCCGAATCAGCCATACATAAACTTGAGCCATTTTTCGATAAAATGGGTCAGCCTTGGACCGCAAACGGAACGTTACCTGGTGGTGACTTCAGCTGTGGTCGCGATGATCTGGCCATGTCAATCAAGCAACGTTACCCGTGGTTAAGTCACGAGACGGCGCAGCGATTTGTGGACACATACGGCACTTGCACCCATCAGTTGATGAAAGGCTGCACCAGCGAGGCAGATATGGGACGTCAGTTTGCAGATGGTGTTTATCAAGCTGAGCTAAATTATCTCATTCAACACGAGTTTGTGCAGCATGTTGAAGACGCGCTATGGCGCCGTACGAAGCTTGGTCTCTATTTGACTGAAGAGCAGGCTGATGCGATTAGCCAGTACATCGAGCAACAGCGCGTCAAGGTGCATGCACTGCCATTGAGTGAAGCGAGCTAACACTTGGTAAAGTGAGCGGTTCAGAGAACAAGATTCGATGACTAAAAAGAGCGCCGACCATCGGCGCTCTTTTCTATTGGTTGGTGTTAGTGCCTTTTCGTTAATGCCTTTTAGCCGATAACGTACTGCCTAACGAGGCAGTGATTACCATACCGATGGCGAGCCATTGGCGCAGTGCAAGTTGCTCGTCGAGAACCAATAGCCCTGCCATTGCGGCAACGGCGGGCTCTAAACTCATCATCACACTGAAGGTTTGCTTAGGCATATTTCGCAGCGCGATCATCTCTAACGAGTAGGGAATAGCGCTAGAAATGAGTGCCACCGCAATGCCCAATGGCAGCAGTTTCCACTGGAGCAGAGCGCCATCGGTGGCAACGTAGCCCGCGGGTACAAGATAGAGCGCAGCAACCGTCATCCCCAGTGCAACAGTGCCGCCGCCTGGCGCTAGATTGCCCGCTTTTTGACCAAATAAAATATAGCCAGCCCAGCAGCCCCCGGCGGCTAGGGCGTATGCAACCCCTCGTGGGTCGAGGGCATTTACGCCTGATAGATCCGGGAGCAATGTGATCACACCGCCGACGGCGAGCACAATCCAAAGGCTGTCCCGCGCGCGCCGTATTGAAAGCAATGCAACCAGAAGAGGACCCGTAAATTCGAGTGCAACGGCAATCCCGAGAGGAATGGTTTCAATCGCTAAATAAAGCAGCAGCATCATGCCACCCAGGCAACTGCCATAAACGCTAATAGCGCGCCAGTGACGTCCACGAGGCCATTGGCGCCAAGGCCGAAAAACCAGCCATAGTATCAGGGCGGAAAACCCGACTCGCAGAGCACTTGTCCCGACAGGCCCCACCAGAGGAAACAGCTGCTTGGCAAACGATGCACCGAATTGAATCGCGCACATGGCGCCAAAAACACTCAATATAGCGATAAAAAGCGCGCGAGCCTGCATGTTTCCTCTCCTTGGTGATATTAAAGTCTTACCTTAACATAAAGACAAAAAAAAGCCGCTCCGATGAGAGCGGCAGTGTTTTTGACGCGCATTGCTTTTGACGCGTATTG
>NZ_MUFH01000108.1:0-9632 GCF_001996115.1 Salinivibrio sp. MA427 | reverse complement strand
ATTTAGGGCTCAGTATTGTTGATAATATTTTTGAACGACAGCACGCCGTTACCTGGATCAGTGGTATTCGAGATAAAAGTGCCTACTTGATGGAGCACTCGCTTAACGTCGCGTTTTTGCTGGTTAATTTTGGTAAGCATTTAGGATTCGATCACCATACTTTACAAGAGTTGGCGGTGGGTGGAATTGTGCACGATATTGGCAAAGTTCTGGTCGCCGATGAGGTACTTAACAAACCAGGAAAACTGACAGCAGACGAATTCGACCACATGAAGCTTCACCAAGTCTTTTCTCAACCGGTGTTAGACAGTATTCCCGATTTATCGCAAACCGCACGTGATGTCAGTTTGATGCATCATGAAAAGCTTGATGGCAATGGCTACCCTAACGGATTACAAGGTGAAGAAATACATACGATTGGCCGCATGAGTGGCATTGTCGATATCTATGATGCGCTCACCGCCGATCGTTGCTATAAGCGAGCCATGTCACCGTCAGAAGCGTTTAAAATCATGATGGGACTGACTCCGTTTCATTTGGATCCCACTTTGTTGCGTGCGTTTATTCAGTGTATTGGCTTTTATCCGATTGGTTCGTTAGTGGAACTTGTCGATGGGCGTATTGGTTTAGTGTGGCAAGAGAACCTTGATGACATCACGCGTCCAGTTGTGAAAACCTTCTACTCCGTGCGCAGTAACCATTTTCGCGAGGTGGAGTATATCGACTTGGGTAGGCGCCACGATCTGCGCATCGCACGCGCTACCAGTGAAGGGACACTAGATATCTGTGTCGACGCATTTCGTTAATCCTGTGACGTCGCAGGCGCTTTTGCGTATACTGCCCCGCCTCAGTGACCATTTTGGCCAAAGGCTGTGTTTCACCAAAGACTGTGGCTTTGCTAAATAAACGATAGAGAGAAAACAATGAGAGTATGCGCGGTTGATCTAAAAGGCAACGAAGCCAACCTGGTATTGCTAGATAGCGAGAATGACCTTTTTTCGGTACCTGATTGTCGAGCAAAGAAAATCAATGTGCCATCGCCCGAATCACAAGAAAGCATTCAACATTTCCACCGCACCATGAGCAAGCTGGTCGAAGACTATCAAGTAGACAAGATTGTGATCCGCGAGCGTCAAACTAAAGGTAAATTCGCCGGAAGCAGTGCGGGCTTTAAAATGGAAGCGGTCTTGCAGCTTATCGATGGGGTTGAAGCAGAAGTGCTGCCTAATAACATCATGAAGCAAACACTCAAACGCCACCCGATCGATGTCAATCTAAAAGAATTGGGCTTAAAGCAGTTTCAAGAGCATGCGTTTTTAACAGCCTGCGCCTATTGCAATCAAGATAAGAAATAATCATCGACCACAGGGATGTGTCATGCCAGTTATCCGATATCCATCGCCATTAGGCATGCTGACATTAGAAGCGGATACCAATGGGCTCACGGGGCTATACTTGCCTCGCCGAGCACCGTCATCCTCAGCGGCAAGCATCGCGCCCGACGGTGACCCCATACTGGATGAAGCATGCCGTCAACTAGATCAATACTTTGCAGGAAAGCGGCAGGCATTTTCTCTGCCACTTGCCCCGCATGGTACATCGTTTCAACGCCGTGTGTGGGCCGCTTTGCAAACCATTCCGTATGGGCACACTGCCAGCTATCAGACCATTTCCAATGCCATCGGCAATCCAAAAGCCAACCAAGCGGTNGGTTACTTAGTCTGTATGAAAGAACAGGTATTGGGGTCTATTGTCGTCTTTTAGCTGATCAATGGTGGCTAAGGTGACAAGCCAATAAACTGATCACTGACCTACCGCTATTGCCTTTAGAGGCAACTGCTCTATCTCTCGTTTCTCAAGCCTAATGAGTCGGCTCTTCCCTGTAGCGAAGTTATATCGATTACCCGACCGGTGTAGCGTCTATCGAGTGTCAATTATTCTTCAGCTATACATACCAACACACTTACCCTGAGGTGGCCCCAATAAGTTGGACAACCTGATGGTGTCTCTAAGCTATGATCCAGTTATTTCCCTGGCTCAGGCTGCCAAGGCTACGAGTTGCTTGTAGTAAACCTCATCGGGCGTTTGGTAATCAAGGATTGGATGGAGCGTGGGTACACCGCTGGATGCCCATGGTGCGCATCAAACGTTGAGTCTGCTTGCGGTCTATCCGGTAGCCCTGACGTTCTAGATTCAGAACGTAGGCACCTGTCCAATTTTTGAGGCTCACTTAACTCGTCCTGTTTGAGTACGCTGCTATACTGTCATTCAGATTAATTCACAACGACTCGTTTTTCACTCATAGAAGCAAAATTATGTGTCCTAACAATTCTGATAAAAAGGCCAATCTGCGAGCCCGGTACATCACTCATCTGGCCCAGTACGCACGACAATTAGAGGCACTTTGGTCGGCCGCGGCTGATAACCACAGCAATCTCTCGGACATCCAGTCAATAGCGCACCGTCTGGCCGGTTCGGGTAAGGCCTATGGATTCAGGGAATTGTCGCAGGTGGCGAGAGAGCTTGAGCAGGCACTGGAGCAAACTGAATATCTCTCACGGCAAGAACGAGTATCGGCAGCATCCGAGCCGGTCAGCGCATTGTTGCAGGCATTAAGACAGATCTTAAAAGATGAACCGAACGAGGCGGGACATAATCACAGCCAAAATACTGCAGTTACTAAAAACCAGTCCGAAAACGCTATTACTGTCCTGATTGTAGATGACGATAAAGACTTCGCACTCAAACTCTCGGAAAACCTCGACTCTTACGGTTATATTACGCACGTTGAGCAGGATATCGCTCAATTAGAAAAAGCAATTGCCAACTATGACCCGCTTGCTGTGATCGTCGACATGGATTTTTTCGGCGATCGCTTTGCGGGTGCCAGGCAAGTGACTTACTGGCAGCATAACGATGGCGCTCCTCTTCCCGTTATTTTCATCTCTGAGCATGATTCTTTCGACCTTCGCTTGGCATCCGTCAGAGCCGGCGGCAATCATTTTCTTCACAAACCTTTGGATATTCCCAGATTGACTACCCTGCTGCGCGCAGAGCTAAAGATGGCACCTGTCGAGCCCTATCGAATCATGATTGTTGACGATGACGAGGACTTGCTGAGTTTGTATGACAGTATACTCGTTGATGCTGGTTATTCTGTCAGAATGGCGGATAGTGCCCAGAACGCCCTCAATCTTCTCGATCAGTTTCAACCTGAGCTGGTGTTGATTGATGTCAGGATGCCTGTGTGCAATGGCATTGAGCTGGGTCGTATTATTCGCCAGCACGAAGAGTTTTCTACCATACCGCTGTTATTTATGTCGGCGTTTGCTGATATGGATGTGCAGCTGGCCTGTGCCCGCTTGGCAAATGATGAATTCATCAGCAAACCGATAGAGCCCTGGCGGCTGTTGATGATGGTCAAATCGCGTGTTGTGAAAGGCCGCCAGTTGCAAAGCATGGATCGCGTTTTGATTGCGCACGGGGAAAACGCGACTCAAGACACACTGACGTCGTTACCAAAACTAGCCGAAGTCCGGCGTGCTCTGAACGGCCTTTTGAAACAACCGTTTGAAAGGCTTGTTGCCGTGATAAAAATAGACCTGCGAGATTTTCACACCATCAACAATCTCCATGGCCACTTTTTTGGTGATGAGGTCCTGCAAAGTGTCGCGTGGAGGCTTAGCAAACACCTGACCGAAGACAGTATGTTGAGTCGTGAGGGAGGTGATGAGTTTCTGATTCTGAGTAATGAGCACTCCTCGCGAAAAGAGCTTGATGAGTGCGTGAGGGAATTGGTTCAGGCGGTCAATCAAGTGGATATGAACTCTGAGTGCTCTGAGCTAGGCTCTGTCCCGCTATCGGTGGATGTTGGGGTTGCGATCGCTACGGGCGATACCATGACGGCAGACGAGCTTTTAGATCAGGCGGATATGGCTTTGTTTAAAGCAAAAGCGGCTCAAGATGCTGAGCGGGTCTACTTTGATGCAGAGCTCCAGGTTGAGCAAAGATCTCGCTTTACCTTGGAGCAATCGATCAGGCAGGGCCTGGATAATCAAGAGTTTCTTGCGGTTTACCAGCCAATATTCTCAGTGGAAGGGGAACGTATTGTCGGGTTCGAGGCGGAGCATGAGCATGAAGGTGATAGCCGAAGGTGTTGAAAAAAGCGAAGAGCTGGCTTTTCTGAAGCAACTCGGCTGCCATCAGTATCAGGGCTTTCTGAGCGCCCGCCCCATGCTGCCGGAAGACATTGAAGCGGGTGACTGATTTTAAATATGTCGCCGGATCACTTTGACGAGTTGCTCTGAGGTCAGCTTGCTTTTCAGCAGTACACTCGCGACTTCTGAAGGTTTCTCCTTTCCGATATCCTCACCGGACAAGATGATAATGGCCGCACCGGGCTGTGCGCTCTCGATATCCGGGATCAAATCCCACCCTGAGCCATCGGGCAGACCAATATCAAGCAAAACGGCATCATAGGCGTGTTGTTTTAACAGCCTTTTAGCATCGGCCAGGGTTCCTGCTCGCTCCAGACTCAAATGATCACCGACCATGGCCGAAAGGACATCGTGCAGATCTGCATCATCTTCAACGTGCAGAATTTTCGGGCAGTCACCCTGTGATAGCTGATGCCGCACCAAATCAATTAGCTTTTGGTGGTCAATGGGTTTTGCCAGCCATGCAATATTGTCAGTCTCGACATTAAGTTCCAGCTGGCTCCGGTTCACTTTGGCGGATACTACGACAATGGGAATGTCTGCGGTGGCTGCTTGCTTCTTCAGGCGTCTGATTATGTCGAGACCACTGACATCCGGCAACATCAGGTCCAGACTGATCAGGTCCCAGTTGCCTGCTTCTATGGATTCAAGCGCCTCTGCACCAGTATGGCAAATGGCCACTCGATATCCCGCATTTTCCAGCATAATCCTCAGCAGGCTGGCAATGTCCGGATCGTCCTCCACGACCAGTATTTTGGGCGACTCATTGGATGAGCCATCGGTGTTTTTAGGAGAAGCGGTAGAGGATGCTTTTTCAATCGGTGATATAATTGGAAGTGAAAAGAAAAACCGCGTTCCTTCGCCGACGGTTGTCTCGAAGTCAATCGTGCCCCCCATGCGGGTAACCAGTTGCTGGGTAATCGCCAGGCCAAGCCCCGTGCCCCCTTTTTGACGCGTGTCTGAGCTGTCGGCCTGAGCAAATCGCTGAAATATCTTATGGTGAAAATCCTCTGGAATACCCGGGCCCTGGTCGGTCACGCTGACGGTGATATCGTTATCCGTACTGGCAGCCTCGACAGTGACTGTCCCGCCGTCGGGAGAGAACTTGATGGCATTGGACAGCAGGTTGGCCAGCACCTGCTTTAACCGCTGCTCATCAACCTTGACGTTTTGCCGAGTAATCTCGCTGTTCAGCGCCAGTCTGATATGGCGCTCGGCCCCGTAGGCCCTATTTTCATCCACGGCCTGCTCAAGAATGGGTTGAAGCGGTTGAACCTCCATGTCTAAATTCACTTTTCCCGTCGCGATCTTTTCGATGTCCAGCAAATCGTTGATCAGGTGCGCCAATCGTTCGCTGTTTCTGTGGGCGGTCTTCAACAGATTTTTGACCTTTTCGGGTATATCCCCCAGCTTACCGCTCAAAGTAAGCCCTAGGGCACCGCTCACAGAGGTCAGTGGCGTGCGCAGTTCGTGACTGACGGTGGAAATGAACTCGTTTTTCATTTGCTCAATGCGCTTGCGCTCGGTGATGTCCTCGGCAATACCGAGAAAGCCAGTCAGCTTATCGGCGTCATCGAAAATGGGGGTGACGGTCAGCGTTACAGGAATTGGTTCGCCCTGTTTGGTCAGATAGGACCACTCCTGGGACTCAGAGCCCTGGCGCAGGGCGTTTTTAACGAAGACATCAAAGCCTGAGATGGTCTCGCCAAGTGCATCGGAAAGCTCCACCGATCGCTCTTCCATTTCAGATGGAAGATGAAACAGCGCAGGGCTTTGCACGCCAATGAGTTCACTTGAGTCGTATCCAAGCAGGTTTTCAGCGCCTGTGTTGAACAGGGTGATGGTCCCCTCGGTATCGGTGGCAATAATGGCAAACTCGGTTGACGCTTCCAGAACATTGCTCAGCATGGCGGAGGTGCTGGCCAGCTCCTGGGTGCGGGCCTGAACTTGCTGTTCCAAAGTGGTCCGTGCGTCGTCCAGTTCGGAAAAAGTCCTGGCCAGCGCAGTGCCCATGGTGCGGAGTGAAGTAGACAAAATGCCATACTCACGAATTCGGCTATCGGGCAACTCTGGTGGATCGTTGCCGCGAATTTTCTCAGGCAGGTGCTTGCTGGCTTTGTCGAGTTGCGTCAACGGCTGTGTCAGCACGCGACTGAGTAAAAAACTTACCAGAATGCTCAAGAGTGTCATACCCGCCAAAAAGGTGAAGCTCTCATTACGTTGATTTTCTACGGCCTGAATCAGCGGCCTGGCAGGCTTATCCGCAATCAACTCGTTTCCTTCCGTCAGGCCAGTGACCGGCAGACGGTATTGGTAGTGTCCCTCTTTCCAGCGGTTGACCAGGCTTCCACCGGAATCCGGCAACCAAATGCCGAGACTCTCCACGCCCGGTATCGCATTGGTAATTCCTGATGACGGCGAGGTTACTTCTCCGACTTGGGCAATAACCTTTCCCTCAGCATTGATCACCGCAATGCCATCAATGGCATCGGTGTATTCAAAGCGCTGTAGTTCGGTTTTAAGAACTTGAGAAGCATCGGGGCCCTGCCGCAGACGCTCTGCTGTTGCGGTCAGAACGAGATCCAAAGCACTGCCCAACCGCTTTTCCTGTTCGGTTTTGTCGTTATAGCTGCCGATAACTACGGGGGTGCTACCGACGACCAGTGCCACGGTCAGCAGAACATGGAAAAGCAATTCGTTCAGCCCGATATGGGTTGGCAGCCAGTCAACCGACCCGTTCTGAAACCGCCAGACCAGAATCTTGACCAACAGCCCTGCAACTAGAGCATTGAACAGCCCATTCAGCGACTGCTTGAGGGCAATCATGATGGCCGAAGACGTATCCATGCCCAGCACGCCCATATACAACGCAGGAACCAGGGTGGCGCTTGCCACGAGCCAGAAAGCGAGGTCTGCCAGCACCAGGTTTTTCAAGCCGCGCCGGTACAGAAGGCTGACAATAACCGCTTCCAGCGTAAACGTGAGCATGGCGTAAGGGTGGCCCCAAAGAACCCAGGTGTAGGCACCACCGGCCAGCGCCACCCAGACAGCAGGCCAAAAACCGACCAACCTTATGGCCAACATCACGGCGACAGAGCCGAAAATGAAATGTACACCGAAGAACAGGGGTAGGTTGATTATATTACCCAAAACGGCGAGCAGAGCCAGACCGAATGTGGCAATGGCTTTTGTTGAAAAGGTCATAATTTTATCACCGGTAACTGAATATAGAACTCGGCACCGCCGCCGTCGGCATCGCGATAGCCAACCTGGCCGCCAAGCTGCTGGCAAATTTCACGGGTAATGGCCAGACCCAGCCCGGTGCCGGGGAGCTTGCGGCTATCGGTGGCATCGGCCTGGCTGAAGCGCTGAAACAGTCGTTCCTGAAACTCCGGCGACACCCCAGAGCCGTGATCCCGGATGCGAATTTCAGCGGTCTCGTCATGCTCGATAACCGAGACTTCCACAGCGCTATTTTCCGGAGAGAACTTTATGGCGTTGGACAAGAGATTTGTTAGTGCCTGGACAAGCCGCTGGCTGTCGACATTAACTATGATCGCCGGCCACGCCTGGGGGGTGTTAATGCCAGCGCTGTGGGAATCCCGGTATTCACTGATGTCCTCGATAAGGGACCAGATGACTTTCCGGCCGTCGATTTCCTCACTGATCATGCCCTGCAAGCGCACGGGGTAGCGGCTGCCGTCTTTTCGTATATACTCTTTCTCAAAGGGACCATAACGCCCGGTTTTACGGAGATCCGCGAGGGCTTTCTCTTCTTCGGGCAGGTACTCTTTGGGCGTAACATCCCAGTAACTGAGCTCGACAAACTCTTCTGCCGTATAACCGGTTGGGGCAACCAGTGCGTGGTTGAGGTCGATAAAGCGGCCAGTCTCAAAGTCATTCAGGGCGATGCCAATGGGAGAAAACTCAAACAGGCCGCGCAGGCGCGCTTCACTGCGTTCCAGCGCAAGGCGTGCCTGTTGCTGTTCGTGGATGTCCTGTATATACCCATACCACTGGATGCTACCATCCAGTAAGCGTTCCGGTTTGGCGTGACCCGAGACCCAGTGATAGCCATTGCGTGGGTCCGCCACGCGATAGTTGATCACCCAGTTCTCCTGAGTCCGGGCTGAGTCTTCGATTGATGCGCTCACGGCGGCCAGGTCATCCGGATGGATACGCTCGAAAGCGGTTGTGGCATCCTCCGCGGCCTGCTCCGGGGTTATACCATACAGATCTTCAATCTGGGGCGAGCTGAAGGGGAAGACCATTGTTCCATCGGGGAAACGGCGAAACTGGTACACGGTGCCCGGCAACTGTGCCATCAGCTTGGTCAGACGGTCATGACCGAGACTGTTGGTTAAGACCTCGGATATCCAATTGGCCAGCAAGCGGAGAAACAGCTTTTCGCTTTCGTCATAGTCCTCTTGCCTGGCACGGACAGTAGAAAGATTCAGAGTTCCCCAGGGGTGACCGTCCACCTTTACAACAATGCCCGCATAGCTGCCCAGGGGGTTGGCCTCATAGCAAGGGTGAGCGTGATATTCAGGCTGATCCGTGTCCGGAATAAAGTACTCGCGGCTGGGCCCGTCATCGGCACTGGCCATCAACAGCTCGCACCAGGTGTCGCCCAGTGCGAACTGCTGACCGGCGGCCACCGGAATATCGTCCCTGGCATTCACCCAGGCAAGGGTGTAGGTGTCTCTCTCAATCTGGCTGAGAATCGCCAGATCTGAGCCAAGATAGTGCCTGGCCTCCTGCAGGGCGTGGCCAATTTTGTCATCCACTGAGCGGTGAGTGGAGAAGGCAATATCGTTCAGCAGCATCAATGCCCTGTGATTGTACTCCAGTTGCTGCAGCGCATCGTGCTCGCGGGTGATATCCACAATAAACCCTTCAAGCACAGCCGGATACTGTGGTTCGTCCCGGATGCACCGACCGCGCTCTTCCACCCAACGCCATCCCTTGGTGCGGTGGCGAATCCGGTATTCGATGTGCCATTCGGTATTTTCCGCCATCGCTTTTGTCACAGCTTCGTCAACCTTTGGCGCATCGTCACCGTGAATCAGTTCAACGTAGCTGATGCGCTTATTCCCGATCAGATCGTCTGCTGTATAGCCACTAACGGTTTCCACCTGCCGGCTCATGAAGAGCATGGTCCAGTGTTCATCCGGCAGGCAACGGAAGGTCACACCGGGCATATTGTTCAGCAGTGATGCCATTTCATCATGGCTTGCCTGTAGCTTCTGCTCCATTTCGGTGGTTTGTCTGCGCTGCCGGGTATCCGCCCGGATCAGATCCTCCACCATGCTCGCCAGCTCCCGAAGTAAAGCAATCTGAGTGTCGTCAAACGATCGCGGTTTGCGGTCGATCAGGCAAAGGGTACCCAGGCGATGCTCGGTATCGGTATGCAGG
>NZ_MUFH01000107.1:0-7962 GCF_001996115.1 Salinivibrio sp. MA427 | reverse complement strand
TTTATATTCTGCTGTATCTGTTTCTCTCACGGACTTACAAAAATGTCGAGGTGGTATTTATTCGCCATCACACGCAGGCGAAAGAAGTCGACGAACATGAGTTCTTTTATTCGCAAGAAACCGGCGGCACCATTGTGTCTAGCGCCCTGCGACTGATGGATGACATCATCAAAGACAGGTACAACCCGACAGAATGGAATGTTTACGCCGCTCAAGCCTCAGATGGCGATAACTGGGCTGACGACTCACCGGGCTGTCGCGAGTTGTTGCAAAAAACGCTGTTACCGGTGAGCCGCTATTACGCCTATATTGAAATAACACGTCGTGCGCACCAAACACTGTGGCGTGAGTATCAGTCACTCGCCGAAAGCCATGACAATTTTGCTATGCAGAACATTCGCTCCGCGGAAGAGATTTTCCCCGTATTTCGCGAATTGTTTAAGCGTCAGGTCGAAGCCTGACGCCATACCGGCATAGACGCATTTTATCAGGGAGGCATGGTATGGCTGTCACCAAAGGTAAACACAAGACTCCACTCCACGATGGGCCGGATTGGACCTTTGACCTGCTTGAGCAGTATCACAAGGAAATTAAACGGGTTGCCGAACACTACAAGCTCGACACCTATCCCAATCAAATCGAAATCATCGCCGCCGAGCAGATGATGGATGCTTACTCCAGTGTGGGAATGCCCATCAACTATAACCACTGGTCATTCGGCAAAAAATTTATTGAAACCGAGCGCAACTATAAGCATGGGTACATGGGGTTGGCGTACGAGATTGTGATCAACTCGGACCCGTGTATTGCCTACCTTATGGAAGAAAATGCTGTTCGCCAAACACTACATTAGCGAGTGTGAAGAAAAGTACGGCCTCGCGGAAGTCGAAAACCTGATCGACTCCTGCCACGCGCTGATGAACTATGGCGTCGACAGGTATAAACGTCCGCAAAAGATCTCACTTGCCGAGGAAAAAGCACGCCAGAAAGCACGAGAAGATTATCTGCAAACCCAAGTTAACGAACTGTGGCGGACCATCCCAGGCGGGAAAAAWGAGCAGGAGGCAGAAACGCGCCGTTTTCCATCAGAGCCACAAGAAAACCTGCTGTACTTTTTTGAGAAACATTCCCCACTCCTAGAGCCTTGGCAGCGTGAGATTGTGCGGATCGTCCGTAAAGTGAGCCAATATTTTTATCCGCAAAAACAAACGCAAGTGATGAACGAAGGTTGGGCGACCTTCTGGCATTACACCATTCTTAACCACCTTTATGATGAAGGCTTGGTCACGGATAGCTTTATTATGGAGTTTTTACATAGCCATACGAATGTGGTCGCGCAGCCGCCCTACAATAGTCAGTTTTATTCCGGCATTAATCCCTACGCGCTCGGGTTTGCCATGTTTCAGGACATTCGCCGCATGTGCGAAGAGCCAACCGATGAGGATAAATACTGGTTTCCTGACATTGCCGGCAAAGACTGGCTTGAGACGGTCCATTTTGCGATGGCAAACTTTAAAGATGAGAGCTTTATTAGTCAGTTCTTGTCCCCCAAGGTGATGCGGGATATGAAATTTTTTGCGGTCAATGACGACGATCGACAAAACTATATTGAAGTCACCAGCATTCATAATGAACAAGGGTATCGTCAGCTACGTGAAGACTTATCAGCACAATATAACCTGAGTAATCGCGAGCCAAACATTCAAGTCTTTGATGTCGATTTGCGCGGTAATCGTTCACTCACACTGAGGTATGTGCCGCATAACCGTATTCCGCTCGCTAACTCTCATGAAGAAGTGTTAAAGCATGTCCACCGACTCTGGGGGTTTGAAGTGGTTTTGGAAGAAGAAACCAGCGAAGGACGTGGAAAAATTCTTAGCAGTTGTCCCAAGCGTCCCCAGTTTGATCCTGATATGTTAATGGGTAGCCATTAGGAACAGCCCCCAGCCTAAGGGACATCCAGCGCCATTAAAAAAGCCGCCCTGATGCTTTCATCACGGCGGCTTTTGTTATGCACGCTCAGGTTTATGTGCCTTTACGCTCAGGTTTATGCGTCTTTACGCCAAGACCTATGCTTCTTCTTCAGCCATGTGAGAGGCAATGGTCTCACGGTTACTAAACCATAAGCCCCCGCACTCACGTCCGTATTGTTTTACCCGGTCACCAATGGCTGGATGTTGGTTATTGGCCACCATTTCGCGTAGATCACTATAAAAGCTCAGCGCATTTTCACAGGCACGGCGGTCCATAAAGTAATAGCCCCCCACGCGTGAATAAATTTGGCGCATACCATTAATCGTCAACACATAGACTTTATTGCCAGAGAAGTGCGCCATGCCTTGGAACAAGCGATAATCGAAATGATTAAAAGCACGGCCCATACAAATACGCTCACACAGCTCAGGATCCTGCTTACCATATTTGTCCTGAATTTTTTTGACGTCTTTCAGAACTTCGCTTTTCTCATCAATCAGATCTAAGAACTGTTCAAAGCGCTCGCACTCAAGCACTTGTTGGCAGCGCTTAATAACCAAATCAATTAGGTCCAAGCAGTCTTGCGGGCGATTTTTAGCTGCATAACGCATATAGACACCGCTGATGTCTGTCCGCGCCGCAAGTAAATCCTCGAGAACCCCGTGCACGTCCTGCCCTTCCAGGGTCACCAGCGTATCAAGAATACTGAGCCCCGACGTTCGCATGTAATCATTGACCCGAGTAGGTTTGCCATGTTGAATGGTTAACCAACCATCGCGGGCGAGGCGCTGAAGCACCTCCCGTAACGTGGTGCGCGTCACGCCAATGAGTTCAGACAATTCACGCTCTGCGGGTAAAATAGAGCCCTTTGGGAAGTGATTGTTCCAAATACTTTCAATTATATATTTTTCAGCAAATGTTGCTGGGCTATCCGCCTTTATAACCATTGAATCTAAATTCCAATTTGCTTCTTGCTCTGATTAATAAGTCATCATACCACTAGTCATGAGTTGCAGAAACAGCTCTGTGATATCGCCACCAATCGTGTGACATCTGCTATCTTTTTGTACCAGATCAATGAAAATTTGGGCATAACTCGCAAAACTACGTCATACAAGATGTAACAAAATATGTCTAAGGCAAACTGGCGCACACTTACTGTCTGACAAGGCTATCCTTCGTTGCTCTGAACGGGTAACTCATACCGATAGTCGTACCGTCACTTTTAACTGTCACCCTCTCGCGTGCGAGCTTTATGGGCTCACCACACTAAGCGATGTAGCACGTAACTCGCCCATCCGTGCGCGTTAAGAGACATAGATAACAATGAGACTATCATTATGGCTAAGACCATTACGCTCAGCACCGCGTTTTTAAAGAACTTTCTCGGCAAAGCCCCTGATTGGTACAAGCTGGCCATTGTTGGCTTTTTAATTATTAATCCGATCGTTTTCTCGATTAACCCTTTCATGGCCGGTTGGCTACTGGTGGTCGAGTTTATTTTTACTCTGGCCATGGCGTTAAAATGCTACCCACTTCAGCCTGGCGGGCTATTGGCGATTGAAGCGGTCGCGATAGGGATGACCAGCCCAGATCAAGTTAAGCACGAGCTGGTAGCCAACGTAGAAGTTCTGCTGCTGCTTGTTTTTATGGTCGCCGGCATTTACTTCATGAAGCAGTTGTTGCTTTTTATTTTCACCAAAATACTACTGGGCATTCGCTCTAAAATTGCCCTTTCATTAGCATTTTGCAGCGCGGCTGCAGCGCTTTCGGCCTTCCTTGATGCCTTAACCGTGATCGCGGTGGTGATCAGTGTCGCCGTCGGCTTTTACTCTATTTATCACCGCGTTGCCTCGGGGAAGGAGCTTGGTGCCGCCCATGACCACACCTCAGATGACAGCTTAAGTGATGAGCTTAGCCGCAACGATCTGGAGAATTATCGTGCCTTCTTACGCAGTCTATTGATGCATGCCGGGGTGGGAACTGCACTCGGGGGCGTGATGACGATGGTCGGTGAGCCGCAAAACCTGATTATTGCCGATCAAGCTGGCTGGCATTTTGGTGAATTTATCCTACGCATGGCACCGGTGACCCTGCCCGTTTTCTTTGCTGGTTTGTTAACCTGCATAATCGTTGAAAAGTTTGGCTGGTTTGGATACGGGGCAAAATTGCCGAATAACGTGCTAAACATATTGGTCGAGTACGATAAAGTACAACGCGCAAAACGCACGCCACAAGATGTCGCGAAGCTCGTGGTTCAAGCGTTGATCGCCGTTTGGTTGATTGCCGCCCTTGCCCTTCACTTAGCCGCAGTCGGCTTGATTGGTCTCAGTATTATTATCTTGGCCACCTCGTTTACCGGGGTAATCGATGAACACCATATCGGCAAAGCGTTTGAAGAGGCACTCCCTTTCACTGCGCTATTGGCGGTCTTTTTCTCAATAGTCGCGGTGATTATTGACCAGCACTTGTTTGCACCGGTGATTGATCTGGTGCTGTCATTGGAAGGCCATTTGCAACTTACCATGTTTTATGTAGCAAACGGCTTGCTGTCCATGGTGTCTGATAATGTCTTTGTGGGGACCGTCTACATCAATGAGGTGAAAACAGCGCTCCTCAATGGGGTCATTGATCGCGAGCAGTTTGATATGTTGGCGGTCGCTATCAATACAGGGACTAACTTGCCGTCCGTTGCGACTCCTAATGGTCAAGCTGCGTTTTTGTTCTTGCTTACTTCGACGCTGGCTCCCTTGCTACGCCTGTCATACGGGCGCATGGTTTATATGGCACTGCCCTATACCATTGTGATGGGCTTATTGGGCGTGATGGGTATCGAGTTCTTTTTGGTGCCAGCAACCGAGTGGATGCTACACCAAGGCTGGATATCTGAAACCATCCATATGACCCAACAAGCGATACCCAGTGCGCACTAACGCATTTCTATCATTGACCTTCGTCTCAACAAACGATTGAATAGCAAGGCTCTCAGTGTAGAGCCTTGTTTTTTATCAGGAGTGAGTTATGTGGCGCGCCTTAAATCAATTTTCTCGCAGCCGAGCGTCCTGGCTGTTGTTGCTTCTCTGTGTGGTTGGCCTCGAAGCAACCGCGCTGTATTTCCAACATGGCCAAGGACTTGCGCCCTGTGTGATGTGTATTTATGAACGTGTCGCCTTATTTGGTGTGGGCACGGCAGCGTTACTCGGACTGATTGCTCCCGAGGAGCCCTTTTGGCGCACCCTAGGGTTGCTGGCCTATGGCATCACCGCCGCTTGGGGGCTAAAGCTTTCATTAGAGCATGTCAGTTATCAATTCCCCGATCCTAACCAACTCTTTGGCCCCACCTGTGATGTGGCGGTAAACTTCCCTTCTTGGGCCCCTTTAAACCAGTGGCTGCCTCAGGTGTTTGAAGCGTCTGGCGATTGCAGTAAAGTGGTCTGGCAATGGTTAGGTTGGTCCATGCCACAATGGCTGGTGGGCATTTTCTCGGCCATGCTCGTGATCTGGGGGCTGGTGGTTATCGCCCAGTTTATCGGTCGCCCACCGCGTCGGATTTTTTCTTAATAATACGCGGCTAGGCACTAGGCACTAGGCACCAAGATAACCGGATAAAAAAGAAAACGCCGATTTACTCGGCGCTTTGCATGAGTTGATGGTCGCTTACTGAATGACACAACTGACGTATTAACGGCCGGTCTGCGGCGCTAAATACCCCGGGGTCAAGCCGCTGGGGGTCGCTCCAGTATACGGCCTGATGCTGTTTCAACGTTAATGGCGTATCCAGAATCTCGCACCAATAGCTGCACAGTAAAATCACCTTGTCGCCATAATCGTATTCGGTTTCGACGATGGCTGCGCCGACGTTGATTTCAACACCGAACTCTTCAAGCCATTCACGCTTAAGTGCCTGCTGGTCGGTCTCGCCTTGCTCGACTTTGCCGCCAGGAAATTCCCACCAGCTGATAAACTGCGAATCTGGCTGTCGTTGCGCCACTAAAACGTGGTGACTGTGCGTGGCCACACCGGCCACTACGCGAATTGCAGTCGTCTGCGCTGCTGATATCATCCGATTAACGCCCGCAGCATTTTTTGAACTTAGCGCCACTACCGCACGGGCAGGCATCATTACGACCAACCGATTTGAACGGATTCACCTGATGCGCACCGTGCGTTCCTTGTTGTGCTTCATCGGCCGCTTTCGCGACTTCTTGGATCATAAGATCTAATTGCTCTACATATTGGCCAGGCTCAACATCAATCCCTACCTCTTTCATTTGCGCTAAGGTGCCGGCCTCGTCATGCAGTAGCAGCATAGTGGTCACTAATGCGGAAAGCATACGGCGGCTACCATCATTGAGTGTGACATCATGCCAATGCGGCTCAATATGGGGCCATACGGCAAGAAACCCTTCCGAAAAGGCTTGTGCGAGCTCGCCGCGCATCGCAATCATTAACGCGTCAGGCAAGGTGTAATCATTACGCATCAACGCATGATATTGTTGCTCCAGGTGCGCGAGTATGGCCTGCTTGTCCTTGTCATTAAGCGCCACGACTTCATCGTCTTCAACCCCGGCGGTCACTAACACCGACAACCAAGTATCTGGGTCCATCGGCACAGGACAAATGTTGGCAGCCAGCAGCGCCCCTTCAACAAAACTGGCCGGCATGCCGTCCCAGTCATCAGAGAGTGTCATAAGTGTTGACATAAGGTTTCCTATTTTATGAATTCTGTTTGCGCACGCGCGTTATCGAGCGCTCTGACTATCTCATCAGCGCGATTAAGGACGCGAATAACCTTAAAGCACGCGTCAGCCTGCGGATAATACTGACGCAAATACTTAAACCATTGCTTAATACGGTTAGGGAAATACACCGCCTTGTCTCCTTGGCGCTCCTGTGCGCTATAGCGCACTAACAAGGCCAACACCGCAGGCCAATCCATGGGCTCAACATTGTCACGAATATGTTGACCCAGGTTGGGCATATTTAGCGCGCCACGGCAAACCATTAATGTGTCACAGCCTGTGAGTGCTTGGCACTTAAGCGCGTCATCCCGTCCCCAAATATCACCGTTTGCCGTTACAGGGATCGCAAACAGTTGGTTAATCTCCGCAATTAAATCCCAACGAATCGTCCCTGCCTTGTAACCGTCGCGCTTGGTACGGCCATGGACCACCAGCTCGTCGGCTCCTGCATCATTAACCGCTTGGGCAATGTCTAAATAGTCATCCAGATCATTGAATCCTAAACGCACTTTTGCACTCACCGTATGTTCAGGCGCGACGCTTTCACGCACCGCTTTCACCACCTCGTAGATATGCTCAGGCGTCTTTAATAACGCTGCGCCGCCGCGGTTGCCATTCACCGTTTTAGAGGGGCAACCAAAGTTAATGTCGATCCCTTGCGACCCTAACTGAATCGCGTGCTGCGCGTTACTGGCCATCGCATCAACATTTTGCCCCAGTAGTTGGACCCGAACCGGCGTCCCCGCATCGGTAAAGCCACCTTGATGTAACTCAGGGCAGAAGCGATAAAAGACTTTTTCCGGTAAACGCTGATCCACCACACGCACAAACTCGGTCACGCAGAGATCATAGTGATTAATCTCAGTCAGTAGCTTGCGCATTAAGGGATCAAGTACGCCTTCCATGGGGCCTAATACAATGCGTGGTGATTGATAATTCGTTTGACTCATGCCGTACCTTTACCGTTAAGGCGCGCTATTTTGCCAGCTTTTCCCTCAAATCGCAGCACACAAAAAAAGCCAGTCGTCTTTTGACTGGCTTTCAAATGGTTAGCGAGTATCACTCACGCTTAGCCTTCTTGTTTGGCTGCCTTAACCATGGCTTCTAGCTGTGGATAGGGTAGATAGCCAGGTGCAACTTGATCGCCAATAATCATCGCTGGTGTACCACGCAACCCAAACACCTTAAACGCTTGATAATTTTTAATTATGTACTGTTCACTCTTACTGTTAGCCACCAATAATTC
>NZ_MUFH01000106.1:0-8031 GCF_001996115.1 Salinivibrio sp. MA427 | reverse complement strand
ATATTGCTCGACGGATTGATAGAAGTATTTACCGCAGAAGAGCTTAATGCCTTGGCTGATTTCTATGGATCGGAGGCAGGGCAATCAGCGCTCGCTAAATTTGGAAAGTTTTCTGCATATATTAACCCTCGACTCAAAAAGATCGTTGTCGAAGAGATTCATGGCGATCAGCGGTAGAGAATTTAACAAGTGCGTGAACAGGACCGCTTTTCCAGCGCGGTTGCGCTTCCAAAGCGGCCTGTTACGCCAGCGATACAGCCGAAAGCGTGCGCGTTTATCCGCGACAGGTTCACACTATCCCAGAACGGATGACAAAAAGAGCCTATTAGTTATGCGTTTACAGACTTACGCTTGGGGGTAGTGTGAATACCAGAATAGAGAAATGCGGGCGTTATGCCCTGAGGTGCTATGAGTAACTATTACGTCTACGTTTACATTGATCCAAGAAATTTCGAGGAGTTTTACTTTGGAAAAGGTAAAGGCTCCCGTAAACATGCTCACCTGAATGACGACTCAGATAGCGAAAAATCCCGCCGAATAAAGGCCATCAAGAAAGAAGGATTGGAGCCAATAATCAGAGTTATTGCTCGCAATCTATCTGAGCACGATGCGCTGCTAGTTGAGAAGACGCTACTCTGGAAGTTGGGTAAGCAGCTAACGAATATATCCTCGGGCCATTATGCAGACAATTTCCGTCCGCATGACTCCCTACACAAATACCTTTCGGGGTTCGATTTTCAAAATGGACTGTATTATTACAACGTAGGGGAAGGTCCGCACCGCAACTGGGATGACTACGTTGCACATGGGTTTATCTCCGCAGGTCAGGCACCAAGATTCCGGGATGCAATGCTAGGTTTTCAGAAAGGGGATTTTGTCGCAGCATATCTCAAGCGCCACGGTTTTGTTGGGGTTGGCCAAATTATCCAAAGTGCTCGGCCGGTGCGTGACGTTCTAGTAGGCGGTATTCCACTTTTACAGCAAGAGTTGGCATGCCCAAATATTGCGGAAAACTCGAACGATCTCGATAAATCGGAGTATGTTGCACTCGTGGACTGGATCAAGACTGTTCCCCGAAACGAGGCAAAGTGGAAATCAAAGAGTGGGTTGTTTACCTCGCAACTCATCCGAGCCTCGTTGGATGGTCAGCCAGAAACTGTAAAGTTTTTGGAGCAGGAGTTTGCCGTTGATTTCGCGGAACTTCTGGCATAACAATCGGCTGCACAGCGACCGATTTTCCGCCGCTTCGCGGCTCCAAAACCGGCGCGTGAGCCGGGCGTTAGCAGTCACAGCATCTGGAGGTGAAGTCAATGATCATATGGGGATCGAAAGGTCGAGAAATAGTAGAAAACGAAGGCACATTCTTCTGTCCAGAATGTAGTCAAGAGTCTCAATATTTCTTGAAAAGAGTTGGCCAGTATTTCACCTTGTATTTCATTTCTTTATTTCAAACAAAAGAGTTGGGTCGATTTGTGGAATGCAAATCATGTAAAAATCAATTCAAGGAAGAAGTTCTTAACTATCAGCGTAAAAAAGTACCTTCCAGTGCTGCAAGCGAAGATGAAGAAAGGCAATTTTCTTCTGCCGCGGAAATGGTTCAAATGCAGATGATGGGGGCCTCCATACTTTATGAGGATCAACTTTCCAAAATGACCCAAGAGCAAGAGAAACGGTACTTGGCATTTGAGCTTGGGGTTATTGAATATTTTGATAGGGCTCTTTTAAGTCTCTCTGAGACAGAAAATTCAGATGTAAGGTTTTCTAACTTTCTGATTTACTACGCCAGTCAGAAATATGGCGAAAATTCTGAAGGGGTATTTCAGCTATGGAAATCACTCGCTGTCCATGGCCTTTTAAATGGCGAGCGTAAGCTGGGCTTTGATTCAGTGAATAATCAGATTAATCCTGACGGCACTAAAAAAGAAGGACATTTTCCCGGTAGTTATTTAAAAGAGGCAGTTGGTTTTGAATTGTAAGCTGCTAACAAACGCGTCAATAATGACGCTCGCAAGCTCGCGTTTATTACGCGGGCGTTAATAATACAAATATGAGGAAACCATGTGGTTCGTAATCGGAGGGATAGTTTTTTTGGTCGTACTGTACGGCGTGATTAATGGCTCCCGGAATAGTGATCCTTTAAATAGAAAGTGTGCGGCGGAAATTTGCGAGTACCTGACTAGCAGAGAGGACTATGATCCTGTCGAGATTCAGGCAATATTTCAAGAACACGCGCGGTATCAAAAGCAAGCCAACCACGTCGCATCAATGGTTCCAGCGCTTCTTATAAAATCGGGCGCTCCAAAGGATGCAGCAATGCAAATTTACCCTTTGGTAAAGGCTGCTGCGGCGATGCAGCCACGGTAGAATTTTTAATAAGTTGCTGCTGTAGTACGCGCCGATGGCTGCTCTTTTCATTGCGGCTCTGTCTCCATTACAAGGTCGCCGCGAATCTCAGCGTTATAGATTTAAGTCGAGGTCGTCATGAACAGGAAACAGAAGCTTGTTCTATTTACATACAGCATTGTTGTTGTTGCGATGGTTGTTTATCCGCCCTTCACATTGAAAATGCAGGGCTACATTGTGCTTAGTGAGCATTCTTGGTTGTGGAAACCTATTAGCCTCAACGGAGACTACGGGAAAACGGCTTTGGGTACGCTTAATATTGCTCAATTGTCTTTTCAACTCATAGCAGCCTCATTGGTTGCAACGGCGCTAACCATCGCCAAAATGGATTGACAGCTGTAACAATTGGCGGCACAGCGATCGATTTTCCGTCGCTTTGTAGCTCCAAACCGGCGCTTGAGGCGGGCGTTAGTTTTGAGGAATGAGTATGCGAAATTTCTTAATAGTATTTCTGTTTTTTCCACTATTGGTCTTCGCGGAAGACCAATGTCCACCAAATTCTAGTCCTGATATTCTACGAGAAAGGTGTAGATGTAATACGGGTTATGAGGTGAAAAATAACCAATGCGTGGAAATTAATATTCCAGAGAATGCATCGGCTTCAATTATGGGTGGCTGGCAATGTAATACTGGTTATAGAAAAGATGGTGATAAATGTGACAAAGTTCAGCTTCCCAGTCATGCTAATTTTACGTTTGGTGATTCATGGTCATGTAATCAAGGCTATAAAAGAAGTGGAGATAAGTGTATCAAAGTACAATTACCTGATAACGCGCACTTCACCTTTGGCTCTGTATGGGAGTGCAACGCAGGCTTCACAAAAAACGGTAACTCTTGTAGAGCCATGAACCGAAATGAGTTGGTAGAACAAGTAAAGTTACTTAATCAAATGTTGATTATACAAATGAGTAAGTCTTCTGGTGGTAGATGTTCGTCTGGTTTTGATGAGTGTGAAGATGAATGCGACGACCAATTTTCTTCATACTATGATGAAAAAAATGCGTTGAAGCATGTGAGGAAGGCGAGGATGCTTGTGATTAATCTAGACGTGTGTCAGGCGCACTATCGAGGTATTACATGGCCTTAGAGCAAAGTTACTACAGGCTTTGGTTTGAGAGTTTTAGGCTACTCTATCAGTCGGGGCATACTGATCCAGTTCAACTGCACCTAATGACCGGCCAGAAAATCCCAGACGAAATTGCAAAAGAGTGCAAGCGTAGAGACGTAGACCCGCACGATTTATTAACCGAGTGCAAGAAAGACTTTATCCGCGAGTATCCAGTAGGCACTAGGTTCCATTTAAAAGTGAAATTGACTGACAGAGAAAATGGCGGCATGTTTTTCTACAGTTACTTTGGTTGGAAGCCTTATGAAATTATCGCTCCTGAGTAGAGCGACTAAGTGGTCGCCTAACAAGTTAATCAATTTCGCGCCTTCGGCACCGGACGCGCTAAAGCGCGCCAGTGGGCTCTGGCTTCAATCAGAAAAGGAGTTAACAAGTGAAGCACATATTTTTGATTTCGCTACTTGCTGCGCTTAGTGGCTGTACTTCAGTTCAGTACAACGGCTCTCCTTCTGCAATGAAAAATGTTGACTATCCTCCCTTGGGTAAAGAAGTCACGGCTTATGTGGGTGATCACATGGTCGAGAAAGGCATAATCTACGAGGAGCAAGTATTGTACGTCAAACAGCGTGTTGATGGCGCGCTATACGATATTCCCAGAAAAAGTTATCGCCAGGTAGGGTTTGATGAAAAAGAAGACTTTTTCTCAGCAGTAGGGGTTATTAAGGGGGCATTATCTGATCCTATAGAGGCCCTTGCGGTTGGTAAGGAGCAAGGAAGCCCAGTCTGTGTCATCACTACACTTGGCGGCAGTTCTTGTTACGATGCCGATTATGAGCGGCGTGGTCGGGTGTCTGAAACCAGGAACAGCTTTCAGCAAACCTTGATATATAGTGGTCGTGTGGGAAATAAGATTAACATTGGCTATCGGGAGTTTAGCAACAATACCGCTAGGCCCGCTTTTAATAATGAAGTTGAATACGACCTGAGTGAATCAAAGCGCATTGGTTACAAGGGCGCTATTATCGAAGTATTGGAAGCTGATAACAGCAGTATCCGCTATAAGGTTCTTCGAAACTTTCCAGGTTAATAAGACGTATCACGCTGAGGCCTTTGCGCTTCTTTGCTCTTGAAGTGGGGCGCTGAGCCGTAACAAGTATGGATAGGTGCCAAGAGAGTTCGTCTTGCCTATAACTGCGCACTCTCACCCTTCAAAACTGCGTAGTCTTTTGCGCACTTTTTGACTCAAGACCCGCGCCCCACAAAGGCTAGCGACGTAAAGATGTCATCGGTGTGCGGTTTTTCTTTTTTGTCTACAAGGGCGCAATTTTTCGCTTTCATTTTAACCCTACTGACGCCGTAGCGTTTAGTTTGGCTGGGCCTATAGCGTTTTCCTTTGCCATTGGCTTTGCCTCGCACTTTAGCAAGATACGACAGCCAGTAGATGATCTCGGCTTTGGCGTGTGAGTCTCCTCTAGGTAGCACTTTAAAGCCGCACCCTTGAACATGGCCGCCTTCAAAGGCTGCCCAGTAATCGTCAATGGTGGTTTGAATGGTGTTGAAGTGATTCACCTTTGAGCCATCAAGAAAGAATACACAATGGTAATGCTGCTGTTTGGCCTTTTCATGTTCTCTCACCCATAGATAGCCAATGTTAGGCGTTTTGTAGCGCCGCTTTAAGGCTTGCACCACCAGCGAGAACAAGCGGCTCACCGTTGTGCTATTGTCTGTGTATTCGGTTAAGTGCAAATCAAATCGAAAGCAGAACACTCTCGCGTAGTGAGATTCCATCGCTTCCAACTGACCGACCAAGCGCTGGAGAATGTCAGTGTAGAGCGGCGACAAGTTTGGCCCAGTATTGACCTCCCAGCAGCGACCGTCTTTGGTTTTGAAAAATCCCGTATTAGTGGAGTAGGGCAATTCCTGATCTCCTTTTCATTACTCCACCAGCTCCTTTTTCATCACCGTTTTCGGCTTCAAAGTCGCTTCGCACGCATCGGAAGTCGGCGAACCAAAGTGTATTGCCCTTATTTCTCTTATCAGTGATATGGATATTGAGTGGAGGATATTAATAAAACCCGACATACTTCCCCAGGATCGGTAAGTGGCCACTATCAACGTGATTGCAAGGCTGCCAAGTCGCTCTCAGTAACCAAGCGCTTTGAAACAAGTGGAAATGCGCCTAAAAAACCTTGAAAACATATCTCACCTCGTCTAATCCTATTAAATCGGATGTTTAGCTGATAGCAGTTACTTACTTTTGCCACTGCCAATAAAAATGGCTGCCAACACTGACAGCCACTGGTTTGAATGATTTTTACTATTGGCGGCGCAGAGATATATCGCCTCGGCTAGCCTGTAAGTGCYGTTTAGCCGTTGTCGCGAGCTCCTGCATTGCCCATATAACTCCCTTACAATGTTGGTTATCAACGTCTTGAAAATGAGCAGTACCCCAGGGAAAACGCATGAAGATCCGCGCCATGACTGGGTTAGCGATTTAATGACTTAGTTGTCAATTAAGGCTTAAAACCGTGCGTTGTATCATCTTTATTAATTAAAACTAGTGAAAATCAAGGATCAATTTGTTGATCATTTTCAGTGCGATTTAATGGTCTCCTAATGTTTAGGAGATTAAAAATGACAGAAGAAAAAAGTCCATTTATGCATTTCGTTTCCATYARAGAYATTCGCCAAGAAGGWAAAGTTGAACATACGTTATCAGATATTATTTTGATAACGATYTGTGCGGTKYTKTCTGGYCATGATACYTGGAAAGGTATTAGTGATTATGGMCGTAAGCAGCGYGATTTYTTATTACGYTTTGGCTTYTCAGGTAAAACRTCACCGTCGGCAGATACGATCGCAAGAGTGATGGGAACCATCAGTCCAAAGGCATTACAAAAAGCCTTTATAGAATGGATGAAATCCTGTCATGAATTAACGGATGGCGAAGTGGTTGCCATTGATGGAAAAACATTAAGGGGCTCATATAATCGAGCAACAGACCAAGCTGCTATTCATATGGTTAATGCATTCGCAACAGCAAATGGTGTATGCCTCGGACAGTCGAAAGTAAATAGTAAAACCAATGAGATTACGGCCATCCCTAAGCTGCTGGAATTGCTCGATATTTCAGGTTTTTTGATTACCATAGATGCTATGGGTTGTCAGCACAAAATCGCACAGAAAATCATCGATAAAAATGCTGATTACTTGCTTGCTGTTAAAGGAAATCAAGGCAGGTTAGATGAAGCGTTTGATAATTATTACCGCCCCTCAATGCTTCAAAATTTTGATGGCGATAGCTATTCATCACAAGAGAAATCGCATGGGCGTTTGGAAACACGATGTGCCCTGATTAATACTAATTTAAGTGTATTAGGTGATTTGGCTTATGATTGGCCTGAACTAAAAACGATGGGCATCATGGTGAGTGTTCGACAAGAAGGCAAACACGCCGAAGAATCCGATATTTCTGTGCGCTATTATATAAGTTCAAAAGCACTGACAGCGAAAGAGCTTCATGATGCCACGCGCTCACACTGGTTAATTGAATCAATGCATTGGCAACTTGATGTTGGATTAAAAGAAGATGCTTGCCGAATAAGAGTCGATGACCGAGCGGAAATTTTTGCACGAATAAGGCAAATGGTTCTGAATTTATTAAAGCAAGAGAAGAGTTTTAAAGCCGGTATTCAACGCAAGCGAATGATGTGCGCGATGGACCAAGAGTACCTGGCGACCGTGCTGGGAAGCCTTTCGTGACGGGGATGTTCATGCGTTTTCCGTGAGCAGTACCCAGTACGACAGTTAGGCTCTCTAGCTGACACAAGGCTTTATCCGCCAGCTCAGCGTGATCAACGGGATGCTTGGTTAAACTCGTCATTACGCTACCTCACTGAACGCTTGTGGCTCCGACTGAAAAGCGGCTAGCAGCGCATTGCAATCGCGCTTTGCTTTTATCTCGAAGGTAATTACGAACCGTATTCCTTGAGATACCCAACTCCTTTGCAATGCGGCGGATACTGCGCCCTTGCTGATGTAAAACGTGTATTTCCACGAGTTGCTCCTGATTGATCATAATCCGCCGCTTTGTCCATGTAACGAACGGATAGTTTGGCTCAGGTGGGTCAATTTTAAATCGACGTTAGTGGGTCAGTTTTACATCGGCGCTGACATCAGTTGAGTCTGTTCAACAGACTCCGTTTTGATGTATCTACCAGAGTCCCGAGAAAATGAGAGTTGATAAAAGAATCCGGTATAACAAGTGGTTACTTCATTAACCTAACGGTTAAGCTCTATCATTGGTTTATTCATGTCTCGTCCCTCGTCATGAATAAACTTTTTAAGTAGGTTTTGAAGGCTTACGCTGCGCTATGCCCAAAGGGGCAAGCCCCTCTGGACTCCCATTGGAAGCTTAGTCGCCTTGCTGCAAGAGCAGATCACATATTGAGCACCTGAGCAGATGGTGAGATGATAGTTTTTACGCTAGGAAGGTAATCGACTTAAATCACAAAAATCTTCTCACCTAGAGAGTCAGACGCAGCATGAAAAGCACCCGATAC
>NZ_MUFH01000105.1:0-8139 GCF_001996115.1 Salinivibrio sp. MA427 | reverse complement strand
GTAAAACACGCTACTTATTCATTTTAGGCGTACTATCGTCATTTTTATCTTGATATAAAAATGCTTTAGGTGGCTTACCAACCAAAGACGTTACCATATAAGAGAACGCACTATGAGTCGCATAGCCCAGCTCTTGGGCTATGATACCCGTTGGCACTCTCATCGCCGCCATATCGATAGCCTTCGACAAAAGAGCTTGATGTTTCCACTGCCTAAACGTCATTTGTAATTCCTGTCTAAATAGCCTCGCAACCGTGCTCTCACTTGCGCCTACTTGACCCGCGAGGGCAGACAGTGTTGTCGTTTGTAACGGTGACTGAAGAAATAAGTCGCATAAATGTCGCAACCGTTTATCTTCTGGCATCGGTAGGCCAAGAGCGACTTTTTGAGCTTGCCTCACTTCTGAGCTTATGAGAGTGCACATTGCACTGTATGTCTGCTCGCCGATCTTTTCGGTCGTCTGAGTTGCAATACGCTTGACTAATTCACTGAGCAAAGTACTGACCTGAAAACAGCGACAGACTCCCCACTCTTTACGCCATGTTTCGCCGTGAAAGTAACAATTAGTTTGGAACATATAGACAGAGAATATTTCTGCCTTTTCAAGTAATGAAGAGTCATGGGCAACACCAGGAGGGATCCAGACTGCATGTTGCGGCGGCACCAAGTACGCAACCTGCGGGGTTTTGACCTGCACGACGCCGGTATCAGAGAACACCATCTGTCCCCAGGGATGGTGATGGAGCGCGACTTCCGCCCGCTCAACGACCTGTTTGGCGATAGCCCGGATCGGCGTTTGTTCGTTCAAATCCAGATGCGTCATGGGCTCCATGGACGGATCGTGGTGGATTGACTGATTCTCGATACTTTTTGCCATATATACGAAATTCACTCAGCTCCATTCCTAGTATAAATAGTTAACTCGACAATGTTGATATGGCGAGTCATCGAGCTCCGACCATGAAAGCAAAACACACTTTTCTATTATAAACAATTATATGAGTGAGACATGTGTCAGTTATCTATTTCAACTTCAGAGAATAAGATGAACCCAAGGCGATATAGCACAACGACTGTTAGCAATGGAGGCTTAACATGAAAAACGCAAACAATAGTGAAAACACTATGTTCAGCAAAGCGCAGCGTTGGGTCATCGTCAGCTTGATCTTCGGGGTTTGTTTACCACTGATAGATGCCACGATTCTGGGGGTGGCCCTGCCGGACCTGTCCACCAGCCTCTCAGCGTCCGTCACCCAAATACAGTGGGTTTCTGTGCTGTATACCCTGGTTGCTGCCGTGACGGTGACGGTATGTGCTTGGGCAACCCGGCAGTGGGGGGCGAAAACATTCTGGATCACCGGACTGGTGGTTTTCTCTGTAGGCTCTGGATTGTGTTCAGTCTCGCCAACAATCAACTGGCTGCTGGTGAGCCGCGCTGTACAGGGAGTCGGGGCCGGGATCCTAATGACCGTGATGCAGACCGTTTTAGTCCAAACCGTGGGTAAACCATTGCTGAAAACAGCGATGGCGACGATGGCGGTACCGACAGTTCTGGCCCCGATCGCCGGGCCGCTTCTGGCGGGGTACCTCCTTCATATTGGCGACTGGAGAATGATTTTCTATATCAACCTGCCAATTGGATTGGTGGGCATTGTGCTGGGTTGGGTGATGATTACCAATGATGACTTTCAGCAAGTCCGCCAGCCTAGCGACGCGTCCTCACAGGCGAACAACCGGTTCGACGGACTTGGATTTATGTTACTCGCGCCGGCACTGGTCTTGTTGATGTACAGCCTGTCGTCTTTGTCTGATCTCGGCCACCAGGGAGGGGGGCATTGGCTTGAAACTGGAGGAGCATCTTTTATCGGTGCCGGTTTGTTGCTCCTGTTTGTGCGGCATACACGAAAACGAAGCCAGCAGCCGCTCATCCGGTTAAAAGTTTTTAGCGTGGGATCCTTTAGTGCCTCAATGGGTTTGCTATTTCTCTCGAGTATCAGTTTTTACGGTGGGCTGTTTGCGCTGCCCCTGATGTTTATTCAGGGATTTGGACACAGTGAATGGCTGGCCAGTGTGTGGGTCGGCGCGCATGGCCTTGGGGCGTTGGTTTCCCGTCCCTACCTAAAAAACCTGTGTGAGCGACTTGGTGTCGGGAATACCGCGTTGCTGGGCTGCAGCCTTGCTGTTATGGGAACCGTGCCGTTTCTATGGCCGGGCATTCAGGGAAGCGATCCCCTCATCGCGTTGACCATGGTTCTACGTGGTGCAGGCATTGGGTTGTTGACCTTATTGGGGATGTCGCATGCTTATCATGACTTGGAGCCAACACAAACTCCGGATGCCAGTGCGTTATCACGGCTCCTAACCTTGCTGGGTGCCTCTGTCGGACCGGCGATAGTCGCGATACTGTATGTGCAGGGCGCACACTCGGGTTCATTTCAGCCAGTACTGATGGGCTTAACCCTGGTCACGTTATTATGTGCAATACCAGCAGTACGGCTCATGAAAGAGGAACTAAAAACCAAAGCTGCATCATAAACTGCCACACGCCAATCATTATGGTTGAGGCTCATACCTCAACCATAAGTCAATACACTCTATGGCCAGCTATTGTTCATCCTGCTTATCGAGCAAGTCGAAGAAGAAGGCATATTCCAATGCATCTTCTTTAATCCGCTTAAAGCGTCCCGATGCGCCGCCGTGGCCGGCTTCCATATCGGTTTTAAACACCAGCGTATGGTTGTCGGTTTTCAGCTCACGCAGTTTCGCGACCCATTTCATCGGCTCAAAGTACTGCACTTGTGAGTCATGCAAGCCTGTGGTGACCAACAAGTTGGGGTAGTCTTGCGCGGTGACATTGTCGTACGGTGAATAGCTAAGCATGTACTCGTAGTAGGTTTTGTCGTTGGGGTTGCCCCACTCGTCATACTCGTTGGTGGTCAGTGGAATTGACTCATCCAACATGGTGGTGACAATATCCACAAACGGCACATGCGCGGCCACCCCTAAATACAACTCTGGCGCTTGGTTGATGATTGCCCCCATTAGCAAGCCACCTGCTGAGCCGCCGACGGCAAACACCTTGTCTTTATCGCCATAGCCTTGCGCGGTGAGCGCTTGGGTCACATCAATAAAGTCGTTAAAAGTGTTCTTTTTGGTCAGCTTTTTACCGTCGTCATACCAAGGGCGTCCTAGCATTTCAGAACCGCGAATATGCGCAATCGCAAACACAAAGCCGCGATCCAACAGGCTTAAACGCGTGGTGGAGAACGTGGGCTCCATGGTGGCGCCGTATGAGCCGTAACCGTATTGATAAATCGGATTAGTGCCGTCTTTTTTGAAGCGGTCTTTACGATACACCAAAGACACAGGCACCTGCGCACCATCACGCGCGGTGATCATCACCCGCTCTGACTGGTAGTTGTCCGGATTAAACTCACCCAGCACTTGGTTTTGTTTGAGCATTTCACGCTCACCCGACGCCAAATCAAACTCGTAGTAGGTGCCCGGTGTGGTCAAGCTGGTGTAGTACACACGCACAGCGGTATTATCCATTTCTGCGTTGCCCGTCAGATAAGCCGCATAAGCCGAATCATCAAACTGCAACGGATATTCATCACCGTTAATCAGGTTTTGCACCGTGGTACGCGGCAAGCCATTTTCGCGCTGCTCGTACACTAGATGGTTGTCGAACAGGGTGAAATCAACCAACTGCACCTTATCATTTGGCGCGATCACATCTTGCCATTGGCTGCGATCGTCACGCTCGCTTTGGTGTACCTTCATCAAGCGGAAGTTGACCGCTTGGTAGTTGGTATAGATGTAATACCACTCGCCACGCTTCGCCACTTCATATTCTATGCCGGTTTCTCGCGGATAAAACGCTTGGGCAGTAGCATTCGGATCATTGGCATCCACGAGCGATACGCCGCTGGTTTCGGTGCTGGCGTGCCAAATAAAGATTTGCTCACCGTCTTTGCTTTTGCTCAAGCCGGTGTAGTAGCTGGTATCGGTTTCTTCGTAAATTAAATCATCAGTGGATTGCGGGGTCCCCAAACGGTGGCGATACACCTGAAACCCTAGCAAGGTTTGCGGATCTTTTTTGATGTAGTAAAAGGCTTGATTGTCGTTCTGCCACACAATACTGCTCGAGGCGCCTTCAACCTTATCATCGAGGTACTCACCGGTAGTGAGGTCTTTAACTTGAATGGTATAAACGCGGCGGCTGAGGGTATCTTCTCCATACGCTAATAGGTTTTCGTTTGGACTGACGCTCAGTTGGCCAATGCTGTAAAACTCATGCCCTTTCGCGAGCGCGTTGACATCCAAAATCACCGTTTTATCGGTGCCCGCAAAGTCTTTGGCACGCACATAGGTGCGATATTCATCATCGCCTTCCACTTCACTGGAATAGAAATAACTGCCTTTTTTGACGGGAACCGAGGCATCGTCTTTGACGATACGCCCTTTGATTTCATCGAATAGTTTGGCCTGCATTGGCTCAGTGTGTGCGAGCACCTGATCGGCGTAGGCGTTTTCTTGATTAAGATGGGCGATCACATCAGGATCTTGGCGTGCATCATCACGCATCCAATAGTAGTTATCCACGCGCGTGTCGCCGTGAATGGTCATTTCATGAGGGATTTTTTTCGCGACAGGCGCACTCAGTTCGCCTGGGCTGGAAGCTTTCACGTGTGACTCTCCTTGAAAACTGCACCCTGAGAGCAAGGACACCGCCAGTGCTCCGGTGAGTAAAATGTGTCGGGACATACTTTTCCTTCAGGTTTATTTAGCCATAACAGTAATTTAACAAACAAGCATCCTATTAATGACCTGAGGGCATCAAGCAAGTTCCAATAAACAATGTTCTTTTTATCGTTCGCCAAACGACTGACTGACGCATCGTTTCTTAATACCAGTCCATGTTTTAAGCCTAAAAAGGCTAATTCTTATCTTTTAGCTATAAAAGGCTAATTATAGCAAAGTGAGGCTTTGTGTGATCACAACGCCCACTAATGTCGTGATCACTACCGACAATAACGAACCAATTAAAACGTATTCGGTTAGGCTGCGATCGGTAGAACGCGTCAGCTCACCAAAGCGGAAAATCGACTTGGCTGCCAGCACAAAACCGACGGCCGTATAGCTGCCAAGCAAGGTAAAGGTCAGGATCAAAATACGCTCTAAATAGCCAATCAACGCCCCCGCAGCCACGAGGCCATGATAATCGTGTTGATGATCAGAGGGTGAGTCCAACGTGACCGTAAAGCGCTGTAACACATGACCAATCAATACTGATGTCGGCTTTAAGATCAATAAATAGCCCGTGCCAATTACGACGATCTCGCTAAACAGAGGCATCTCGGTCAGTCCAATCCAAGGCGGCTGCGCCACAAAACTCAGGGCAATTAGCCCTAGTACCACAAGGTGTATGCCTTGGCTCACCGTGAAACGGACCAGTGATGACTGCGCGACAAGGGCTGTAGATAGAAATCATAAATAAGATGAGTCAGTAACAAGGGAACCAGCAAAGAAAGGAAGGCCATCATACGTGTGCCCCCACAGTTTGCTGAAACTCGGCCAACAATGCCTCAATAAGCTCCCAGCCCGCCGCTTTAAGGGACTTACTCACGGTTGCATTCGCGACCCCAAGCGCGGCCGCTAACTCGCCGTACGCAAGTGGTTGATCACGCTGTAATAAAGGCAACATCATTTCGCATTGACGAGATGTCGCATCGCTGAGTTGCCGGTCAAGATAACGGATCAGCAATGCAAATCTGTCTTCAAGATCGGTATTGGCGCAGAAAAAAGCCAGCCGCTGGTTTTTCATTGCTTTTAAGCCACGACCAGATAGCACAAAAGCCTGTCCCATTGACTCTGACACCGACTCACGCAAATCCGCTTGCTCGGCAATCGCAAAGCTGATGCGACAATCAAACGGTTTTCCCAGTGCTTTGATGGCGACACGATACATCACGACATAGTGAAGCGCGTTCGCCACATCATGGATCACAGATTGAAACTCATCACCGCGTATAATGCTGTGCTGATTAGCGCGATGCGCTTGTGAAATATGGGCTTGTATGGTTTTGATTTGCGCGAGTACTCGCTCATACTCATCTCGATTTAAGGCAGTCGAATCCACCAGATCGCCACTGATCACCGCAATGGGTGACTTGCGTGCTGTCGCCATCATTCATCCCTGTTAACCAATTCCGTCAAATTTAGCTTTTTTTGGCAAAAAATACAAATTTACCCATAAATAGCAAAAAGATAAGCGAGGCCGCATCGCTCAACCTCGCCGTTACTGACGTGGCAGTTACTGACGTGTTAGCGACTAAAGCTGGGTCATATCGATCACCTTATCCGGCCAGTGCTCGATAAATTGTGGCTCGTGAGACACCACAATTACGGTGCCTGCATACGCTTTAAGGGCGTGCTGCAACGCCATTTTTGCATCGACATCAAGATGTGTGGTGGGCTCATCTAACACCAGTACATTGGTTTCCATCACGGCTAAACAACAAAGCTTTACTTTGGTTTGCTCACCCCCGCTGAGTGTACGCAATGGCCGCACCGCCTTTTTACCACGGAGACCACATTCAGCCAGCTTCTGGCGCGCGGTTTTATCTGTGAGCTGGCCCACCCCACACACGGCCTGAACCGGAAAGCTTTCCGGAAAGCGCCATTGTAATCCTTGCTCAAAATATCCCCACTGTATACCGTTTTCCGTGTCAATGTGGCCTCGTAGTGCAGGGATCTCTCCCAATAAGGTTTTTAACAATGTCGATTTGCCCAAGCCATTGAAGCCAATAATCGCGACTTTTTCGCCCCGTTGAATCTGAAGTGACAGTGGAGGCAAAAGCGGTGTGCGATAGCCAATCTGCAACCCCTTGGCGGCTAAGACATGTTGCGACCGTAATGGTTTGTATTGGAACGCAAAGCTTATCGGCTCACGCGTCTGGTTTTTTTCAATCGGCACCATTTTCGCAAGCTGTTTTTTGCGCCCCTTGGCAATACGCGCATTCACACCTGCGCCGTTCTTGCGAATATAGGTCGCCAACTTATCCATTTTTTTCTGCTGCGCGAGGTATTGCTTGTGCTGTGTTTCACTTTGCTGCGCTTTTTGTTCCAGCGCTTGCTGATACGATCCTTTGTATTTGCGTATCTTGCTCTGGTCGATATCAAAAATCGCTGTCGTGATCGATTCAAGGAAGGCCTCATCATGCGACACCACCATAAAGGTACCCGTATACTGGTTAAGAAACTCCGCCAACCAAGTAACATGCTCAGCGTCGAGGAAGTTTGTCGGTTCGTCGAGTAACATCACCTCAGCTTGTTCCAGCAGTAATTTTGCCAACATCACTTTATGCCGTTGACCGCCGCTCAACTGGCCCATTGCGGTTTGCATGCCCAACGGCGCGATACCCAGTCCAGCCGCTACCTGTTCAATACGATGAGAGATACGGTAAAAATCTTGTGCCTCTAATTGGCTTTGCAGGCGTGCCGCTTTGGCAAGCACCGCGTCTGACGTGTCCACCGACATCGATGCGTAGATAGCATTTAACGCTCGCTCAGCCTCCACAAGATCGCGATATGCCAACGCCATAAAGTCATAGATAGACAGTGTTGGGTCGATCGTTAAATGCTGGTCTAAATAACCGACTTGGGTATTCGGTTGCCAAACAATCTCGCCACTATCCGGCAGCAGTTCCCCTTGCAGCATTTTCAACAGGGTACTTTTCCCCACACCGTTCGCACCCGTCACGCCAACATGCTCACCATGATGTAGCACTATGCTCGCATCTTGGTACAACACTTTATCCTCAATTTGGAAACGGATGTTTTCAATCACTAATAAGCTCATGTTTCTTATCCATAAAAAAAGCCGGTAACAAGTACCGGCCTTTCGTCATCATTAAAATGGATGCATTCTGCTGTGATCAGAATGCAAAAAGGCCGGTGATGGAGCATCACCGGCCTCACTCTCTATCGCGTCTTTACATCAGATACTGGAAGCCCTGCGAAGAGTACGCATGGCAATACCTGATGAAGATGTGATGTTAAGCTCCGAGCAACACTTCATCGTGTATTTGCGCGGAGCCAAGCCTTCTTACGAAGTTCTTAGATAGAATATAAATC